>CAZVKW010000011.1:7188-12789 GCA_964627945.1 uncultured Lentimicrobiaceae bacterium | reverse complement strand
GGGTTTGGTAGTCGAAAAACGGTAATATGTAACCGTGGACTCTTTCGAAATCAGATCGATTGGTTCTGAAGGTTGTAGAGGCGAATAAGTAATCCACTCCTGTTTTTTCAGCTTTGCTGGTGTAAACACATATCTCACAGCAACAGGAACGATGCTGTCTTTCAGCAAAAATTCGATATTGTGAGTCCCCCTTTCAAGCTCAATTTCGAACTCCCGGTTCTGAGCAGGCACACCGAGTGCAGTGTTCAGATAGGTGGCGTTTTTTGATCGTTCGGCTGCATTTACCAAGGCACTCTTCCGTGCACCGGCATCCAAAGTATAAAATATCTCATATTTGATTTTGTCTCCTGTAGCAGGCTTAAACCGCCCGCGTGATATAACCCGAAGTTTACCAGGACCGGTTACCGTTATCACCGATGGTTTTACAGTATGCAAAGAGTAATAATTCCGTGTTTTCCCGGATGTGATTGTGCTTACCTTTTTAGTAAAATTGGTTGGTTTTAAATACTTTGGTTTGCCGCCAGATTGTGCCATTAAACCAAAACTGATCATAAACAAAGCCAGGATTACAAATTGAATTTTTTTCATATGCTAATAAATTTAAAATCAATATTTCAATGATTTTCAGTTTTGATTAATTTCATTTTCCTTTTTCACAATTCATCCTGATCGGATCGATACTTTTCAAGCACTGAATGCGAATTAGCCATTGGCACTATATCAGTTCCAAGACGGTGGTGTTTGCGTTCAGCCAGATAAACAATAAAAATCACCATGATCAGAAAAAGTGTAGCTCCTGCTGTGACCCAGACGTTGTATTTTCTTTGAACAAAAATACCTCCATCTCCAGGTTCTGGCAATGGGACCGGACTCTCAGGCAATCCGAATTTGGCAAGCAACTGTTCAATATTCAGCAAATGGATGACTGGAATTCCTTTTTGACCCATCTGAATGATTACCCCCCGGACCGGGAAGTTTCCGGCAGGAAGGTATTCCGTGAGGCCTGTTGGGATCAGCTTGCCATTGACAGAGTTCCCCAAACTGGCGATTCCACCACCGACATTGATAAATGCTTTGATCGGCTTGCCATGAGCCATATTCTCATATATTTCCATACGCTTTGAAATGCTTTGCTCAAGATTTTTCTCATTCACAAACTGAATGTTATTCCGCTTGATGGCCTTCAAAATCAAATCCCGACCTTCGGGACTTAAACCCCTACCAACATCAAATCCTCCCCCGATTGAGGCTGCAACCGATTTTGTGTGAAAGGTATTTGATTGGTTCAAAACTTCCTCCATATCAAGCCAGGTAAAATATGGATCATTAGCACCATAGTTGGATGCTCCTACTGATGAAATGATGATTGGATTTAATTTCAGTGTTTCCAATGCAGCGATCACCGAAATATTCATCCCTGGAAATGATCCCGAAAATGCAACTGCAACTTGATCTTTTTCCTTCAGTCCGGCTTCTTTCAGCAGTTGCACAATCACTGCCGCAAAATTCGGGTTAGTTGTTGACAATTTAGAATTTACATCCCCACGATCTGTCGTTATGAGCGTGTATTCCTGCCCAATTAGTGATGTCTGATTAGGATCGTTGATTAGATCTATATAAATTCCCTTTTCTAGCCGAAAGTTTTTAATCACACCAGCTGCCTTTTCGGAGAGTTGAGAAGCCTCCAGCTTGTCTTTGTACCAAGCCTGTTTAACATCCACTTTGCCATTCTCTACAACAAGAAGCGCCAGCAATGATAAGAGAAACAACAGACCTAAAACGATATTGGATTTCGCCCTGAATTTGTACATCTTATTTCAATTTATTGAGGCAATAAAGCCCCCATGAAAAACAATATCAGGATCAGTCGAACCAGCACTGATGAGATGAACAACACACTGATCGTTTTGAAAACCCCCTGTTTTGCAAACCAATGCGCAATCAAACCCGGGATTACCCATCCAACAGCCTGAAGTTCAAGAGTTGAACCAGCCAGATCCACTGTTAAGAAATAGCGCGAAAAATTTGCAAGCAAACAACCAAGTAACAAACTAAGCACCATCTGACGTCGACCATAAAGAAAGGTGTAATTCCCCAGCACCTTGATGATCAGATAGGTAAGTAAACTAACTCCAACAATGCCCGCAAGTCGGTCAGGATGTGAAAGTTGCAATGCGATATAACCCGGCACTACGATACCCCCTGCTGCCAGTCCAAATACCTCGTAGGATATCAGACTTAAAATCAATCCTAATGTTATAGCTAATTCTATCATTAATTATGACTCCTGTTTTCAAAATATTCAACCGTTTCAGCACCCATACCACCCATATTACCAATTGCTACTGTCAATGACTCTCTATCGGTTAAAGCCAAAACTTTCTCAAAAACCATTTCAGAGCTTGACCAACCGATACTGACAATCTTTTGCTTAGGGATGCCGTATCCAATTGCCATACTCTCTACAACATCTGTCGATTGGCCAATTAGTATCAGATAATCCATTTCTTTTCCTATTCTGCTACCTACCATTTCTGCCAACTGCCTAGCCCGGTAAAGCCTGTCCTGACGTGTATTTAACAGAATGATACGGGTTCCACGGAAACCGATTTCGTCCCTGATCTTCTGCCAGACCAATAGAGTGGATTCGGGATCATTTGCGGCAAAGGCATTATAAAAAACCATTCGTTTACCGAATGCATCCACCTTATATACCTTCAATGCACCGGCATCAGGAATCGCCGTATACATGCCTTTCAGGGCTGTTTCACGGTCTATTTTCAAATGCTGACAAATAGCCAGTGCTAAAGAAACATTATCACGATGTTCGATATAACTGAATCCATGCATCTCTTCGGGCGAAACCAATTGTGAATCAATAAAATGAGAAACAGTTTTTCTCTTTTTGGCTATTTGTTCCAATAAATAAGGGTGTTCGTTTTCTGATGAGAAAAAATGACCATTTTTTGGAATGGTGCGTCCCATTGTTTCTGCAATTTCTGGCAAGGTATGTCCCATCACATCAGTATGATCGAGACGAACATTGGTCATCACATTCACATTGGAATGAATCATTTTGTCTTCAGTAATTGATTGATACTGTGGTTGCAGAGCCATACATTCGATTACAATTGCCTGAACTTTACGCGAAGCCGCAAATTTCACAATCGACAACTGCTCCAAAATATTGGCTGCGGACTTGCGGTGAATGTATGTTTCGGTACCATCTTCCAAAATCAGACGTGGAAAAGTGCCGGTAACCTTGGTGATGTTCGTAATGCCACCAGCCCTTAATCCGGCACCAATCAAACGAGTCACACTCGATTTCCCGCGCGTTCCATTAATATGAATACGTATTGGAATCGAATAAATCCGTCGTTGATGCCGATGATATTCAATGAAGCCGACAAAAACTGCAAAGAGGATAATGATCAGTAAAATATAAAAACTAAACATGTATTTCCTGATCTAATCCTTCAAAATTGTCATTTTCATTGTGCCCGTAAATGCATTTGTTTGAAGGCGACAAAAATAAACACCCGGACTAACTGTCATACCTGAATTATTTATCCCATTCCATTCCAATGAATATAATCCTCCAGACTGATAACCGTTTTGAAGTGTGCAAACCATTTCTCCTTTTAAATTAAAAATCTGTATCGTAACATTACAAGGTTCTGGTAATGAATAATCAATCCTTGTATTGCTTTTAAATGGATTAGGATGATTCTGTGATAATGCATAACCTTTGCTCATGCCATTATTTTTTTCATCAATGCTTGTAATTATTGATGCAAAAGGAGGATTAGTTGTGAATTTAATGGCCGTTTCATTCACCAAATCAGATGCTGTAGGATCATACACATCATTAAAAAGATATTGCAGACCGATCATTTGTGATTGATTTTCGATGCCAATGCTTACACTTTCAGGTTCACCGACATTTTTATACTGGAAAATGATTTCACCATCACCTGTAACTGTTTCATAATAATCCGGGTCAAGCAATATTGCCTGAAACACTTCTCTTTTGGGTTCTGATTCGAAATGATTATGTGGAACATTATCCCATTCGATGATGAAACGATGATTAAGGTTATCATTATAATAATAAATATCTCCTGAGAAAAACTCGATATCGAACAGGTCATCCCAAAAAACAGCAATCATATTATTAACTCCATCAAAGTATGGAATTGGATTATTTATCGGGGCTATTTGCGATCCATTACCGAGTGCCATCCACCCATCTGTATTAATTCGAAGTTGGTTGTATTCGAAACCATAATATTTAAAATTAAATGGTATCAATACATTTTTCGTATAATCACCATTATTTGACAGATCTATTTTGGTGCCAAGAACCGATATTTCATGCCAGAAAAAAACAGGTGTTTGATCATAAAATGAATCTCCGCTGGCATATGCATAATATCCATAAGCATCAGGCCCTGTATAATCGGTGGGCACTAAAATGCCGACGGGTATAGTGAATGACTGTATTGACTCATAAGGATAATTTCCATTTTGTGTATAGAGTCGTAATGAATACTCCGCCAGATGTCCGTTTGGACAGGATGCATCGACACTTACCTTGAAATAATCATCCATATTCATAGAAACTTCATCAATTTCCATCGTCCCAAAAGTCCCAACCGAATCAGTAATCGAAATATAAGGATCATTGCATGTCAATACACCCATAACTTCAGGTGCAATATCAAGCCCGTTATTCGCAACTGAAAGAATTACTACCACATTCTCACCCGGATCCATCCTGAAATTCATATTTGAAGAACTTGCATCATGAACAGCGAAATTTTCAAAATTCAGCTTACATCCCTTAATCTCTGTATTATAATAATAATCCCAGGAATTGTTGCCACTAAAGACATGCAATTTGAATATAAGACTCTGTCCTTCAGGACATTCCGGTAATACAAAAAACTGGAACGGGTTTCCGGTGAATGAACCACCACTTACCAGATTACCAAAATTTACCGGGCCTGTGGTAACTATTTCAATATTATCGGTGTTGGTTATCGTAAGATTGGCCTGAACGTTATTCACGGTTTGAGATCCCCAATTCTTTAATGTGTAGGTAATGAAACCATTTTCATTGGGGTTCAACAATCCATCGTTATTACCGTCCATGTCCACAATATCGGGTTCACCCAAAGGTTCAACAAGCATTTCTAGTTGCACAACTCCCAATGTCCCCTGATAAGGGATTACATTACCTCCTCGTACTGTTACTGTTAATACCTGCTCAGTTTCAGCTGTCATATTGAGTCTAACATGACCTGTTTCGTCTGTAAACCCGGTAAAAAAGAGTTGGTCATCACTAACACAAACCTGTGCATTTGCAACAGCCTGCCCGGTACCGGCGAAAGTAACTTCAAAATCAATTTCATTGTCTCCCACTGGCATAACTGCCGGATAGCTAACATTCACTGCCCTTGGGATATCTTTCCATATATGGATACTTGGATCTCCTAAAACACAAAATACTTTATAATGATACTGAGTGTAATAATCATTACCGAAAACATGATACATATAAAGCTTCCCTCTTAACAGGGCTTCTCCGGGTGTGTCCAT
>CAZVKW010000011.1:0-7088 GCA_964627945.1 uncultured Lentimicrobiaceae bacterium | reverse complement strand
ATAATATCATTCAAATCTACTGTACAATCAGATCCCCAACCATCACCATCACTCATCAATGTATCCACTTTTGTGAAACCGCCATCCTCAATCATAACATTTGCTGCAAATCGCTTGGTTTCAACTTGAGAAGGATAATAATTATTCGAACAACAGACCCCTTGTTTAAACCAATCTGTATCAGCGATATATGGATTTTTCTCGTATAACAGAAATTTATTTATCATGATCTGCATCCGAACATCCCCCTGATTTGTAAATCGGCCAACCATCATTTCGGGGAAATAATCATCTCCATCAATTTCAACAAAATAATCTTCATTCGGGAATGAATAGTCGGGATACTCTACGATTTCCTTTGGAAAAATCCCATCATCACCTACCAACAAAACATAAGTTGGTGGGAACTCCCAATTATGATAGGCATCGGAGATATGATTCTTTATAATATCAGGATTATTGGCATTGGCACCAATATCACTGAATTTTGTAATATGTATATCAATACCACTCTGACGCTTCCAATCAGCATATATTTGAAAACTTTCAGCAAATTCGTCCGGCATGATACATAACATTACTTCCCGTCCGTCTTCGACACCATTATACTCTTTATTCAAAACGCTCTGATAATTGCTAAGGAAACTACGATACAATTTTCCAAATGATGGTGCAATAGCCCGTTTTGGAGTCATTTTTGGATTTACAGCCATGCCTTTTGTGAAGTTTACACGAACCGTAATTGAGGTGGTAACCTGCAACTCCCTTGATGCAGCATTGTAACGCACCGGAAATACAGATAAGCGGGCTATCCGAAAATCACGAAAAACGCTTGGAGATTCAATGGATGCAAATTCAATCGGGAAAACATCTGATGATTTGTAAGCTGCTTCATTTTCCAGAAAAGCAGTTTCAGGTTTTCCTTCGAACCAACTTGCACGTGAAGGAGGCAAATAAATATCATTAAAGGATTGAACCAATCCAGTTTCCAATACCTCCACTGAAACCCCACTCTGGTCCGGTACGATCAATGTAGTTGCAATGTATGGTAATGCTGGGAATCCGGGATTGTTTGTAAATATCTCTGATAATAAATCAACTGAATTGTAAGATTTGTTGTCAGAAATAATTGGGTTCGTATTAAAACCTGATACCTCAATCTTGAGAACAGTGCTGTTAATATCATTACTCAGTATGGTAATATTCGGCGGTGCAGGCGTAGATTTGTTACTATTCAATGATACCCATTCAGCCTCCATTTTGAATGGAATAAGAGTTGTTGCCAACAATAAAAATAGAATTTTTTTTATCATATTTACCTCCTGCAATATTTAGATTTAATGATTCTCAAACAAAGAACATAGAAAAAGCAAGATAGAATTCATGCTTTTTCCGTTACAGATATTCATGTAAAATTAGTAAAAGCTTGCCTTCATTTTGCTTTTAAAAAAAATAAAACCTGATGCTTATTTGAAAGGTATTCTTTTCAAATTTTTTCCTTAAAATATTATTTAGAACCATTCTTTTAGTCAAATAAAGAATGATTACTTTTGCACAAATATTAACTAGATTCATACAATGAAAATTAAAAATTTATTACTATCCGTTGTGATCGGAACTGCATTAGTTCCTGTATTTCAGAGTTGTGGTGGTGGAGCAGAACCAAAAAAAGAAACTGCAACCGCCAAAACAGAAGAAGTTAAACCAGCAGCACCAGCTAATCCTTATGCTGAAGGCGAGAAAATCTACAATGCAAAATGTATTGTTTGCCATCAGGCAAATGGTGAAGGACTTCCCGGCGCTTTTCCTCCTTTGAAAAATTCTGATTATTTGTTTGCCGACAAAGTGCGTGCCGTTGCACAGGCTTTGAACGGATCAAATCATGAAATCGTTGTGAACGGCGTTAAATACAATGCGCCAATGCCCCAACAGGTGGGAACCAAAGAAGAAGCTGTTGCTGTTATCAACTATGTATTGAATATGTGGGGAAACAAGGGCGGAACTGTAAGTCTTGAAGATGTAAAAGATGTTGTTATCGAGCCGAGAATCTGATAAATCATGAAATCAATCAACAAATTTATCCTCCTTTCTGCGCTCATTTCAATGTCCATAATGTTTTCATGTCAAAACGGTGGTAAGCAGACAAATGCGACACAGTCACAGATTTCTTCAGATCAGCATCACTTCGGTCAAACAATAACCAAAGAAAATGCAAAAGAAACTCTGGAACTTCCCAACTTGTTTGTAACCGACAGCGTAGCGGTAAAACTAACAGGGAAAGTTGTGAATGTATGTCAGCACAGTGGCTGCTGGCTAACTCTGGCTTTCGGAAAGGAAGAACTCATGGTCAATTTAAAAGATCAGGCATTTTCGGTTCCAAAAGACATCAGCGGCAAAACTGCCTGGGTTGATGGGATAGCATACAGAGAGCTAATTGATGTTGAAACCCTGAAACAAATTGCTGATGAAAACGGCAAAAGTCAGGAAGAAATCGATGCCATTACCGAACCTGTTTACGATTATACTGTTGAAGTTACCGGAGTAATTGTTGAATAAAATTTTCATAAACCACATAAAAAACCGTTCAGGCAGTCCTGAACGGTTTTTTTTTGGAACAAACTAATTATCAACAATAAGGATAAAAAAAACATGCATTTTGTTTGTTTTATTTATATTTAGTCTAAATTAGCGTTCTGAAAAACAGGCTTTTTCAGTCTATTTAATTGTATATGAAATACTTATATTTTATCATTGCGAATTTAATCATTCTAAATTGTCAGGCTCAGACAAATAATGAAATCTCAAGTCCTGAAATTGCTCCCCTTGGAGTTTACGAAAAGCTGGATCAATTTCTACCAGATAATCTCTTGTTCAGAGATGAAAACGCAAAGGTTCTGAATCTGAAAAATGCCATCGATAAACCAACTGTGCTTGCCATGGTATATTATGAATGTCCGGGTATATGCACTCCCCTGCTCAATGGACTCGCAGAAGTTGTTCAAAGATCAAATATGGAGCTTGGGAAAGATTATCAGGTGTTTACTGTTAGCTTTAATCATTTGGAAAACAGTCAGCTGGCATCAAAAAAGAAAAAGACTTACTTAAAACTTGCCGGTCAGGAGGAGCATGCTGATGGCTGGAAGTTTTTTACAGGCGATAGTCTGGAAATCAATAATTTACTTCAATCAATCGGTTATTATGTAAAACAGGAGGGGAAAGAATTTATCCATCCTGCTACATTGGTTGTGCTTGGTAAAGACGGGAAAATTACACGATACCTTCATGGAACAAACTTCCTGCCGTTCGATCTGAAAATGGCTGTATCCGAAGCATCTGAAGGCCGGAGCGGACCAACCATAAACAAAGTACTTGAGTTTTGTTTCAGCTACGATGCAGAGGGCAAAAAATATGTACTCAACACAACCAAAATATCCGGCTCATTGATTATTCTCATGGCTCTTATTTTGTTCACATCCCTCACAATCAGCGGGAAAAGAAAAAAGAAACATCAAAATTCAGTTTAGACATGCTAGCAACAGAACCTAATTTTTTTCAGGCCAAAAAGGGGATTCTTTCATGGATCTTCAGCGTTGACCACAAGCGCATCGCGCTACTTTACCTTTATTCCATTCTGGGATTTTTTCTGGTCGGGGCAACGCTGGGTATCCTGATGCGCCTCGAATTGCTGAATCCGGGTAAAGATCTCTTTGAACCCAAAACTTACAACCAGATTTTCACCATGCACGGGGTAATCATGATATTTTTATTCATCATTCCCAGTATTCCGGCTGTATTCGGTAATTTCTTCCTTCCGATAATGCTCGGAACTGATGATGTATCATTCCCAAGATTGAATCTATTGTCGTGGTGG
This sequence comes from uncultured Lentimicrobiaceae bacterium, assembly GCA_964627945.1. Lineage (GTDB taxonomy): Bacteria > Bacteroidota > Bacteroidia > Bacteroidales > F082 > CAJBPB01. The sequence goes on along the minus strand of CAZVKW010000011.1, from coordinate 3,217 downwards.
GTTTATATTATTGGTGCGCTCATGGCACTATCAACTCTTCTTTTCGGAGATGGGCCTGCTGATACCGGCTGGACATTTTACGCTCCCTATAGTGTGCGTACAGGAACGAATGTCACGATGTCAGTTCTGGCAGCATTTGTGCTTGGATTTTCCTCTATCCTTACTGGCCTGAATTTTATTGTCACGATCCATCGATTAAGAACTCCCGGAATGACTTTTTTCAAGATGCCACTGTTTGCCTGGTCGTTATATGCAACTTCCTGGATTCAGCTTCTTGCAACTCCAATCATCGGCATCACTTTGCTCATGATTGTTGCAGAAAGAGTACTAGGTGTTGGTCTGTTCGACCCTTCAATCGGAGGCGATCCAATACTTTACCAGCATCTATTCTGGATTTATTCGCATCCGGCCGTATATATTATGGCATTACCCGCATTTGGAATTATTTCTGAACTTCTACCCACTTTCACACACCGAACCATTTTCGGATACAAGGCAATTGCCTTCTCAAGTCTGGCCATCGCATTCGTCGGCTACTTTGTATGGGGACATCATATGTTTACCGCCGGGATGAGTGGAGCTGCAAGAATTGTATTTTCGGTCATGACTTTCCTGGTTGCCATCCCAACTGCAATTAAGGTTTTTAACTGGGTTGCAACACTTTACAAAGGCTCTATCGATATTCAACCTCCGCTCCTGTATGCTTTAGGATTCATTTTCCAGTTTATGCTTGGCGGACTTTCAGGTCTTTTACTCGGAGCCCTTGCATCTGATGTTCATTTGCACGACACCTACTTTGTGGTTGGTCACTTCCATTATGTGATGTTTGGTGGAACTGGATTTGCGTTTTTTGGCGCACTGCATTATTGGTATCCGAAAATTTGGGGCAGAATGTACAACAAAACTGTTGCCAACATTGCCTTTTTTATCTTTTTCATCGGTTTTAACCTGCTTTATTTCCCGATGCTCATTTCTGGTTTGATGGGAATGCCAAGACGTTATTATGATTATCTGCCTGAATTTCATCTCCCAAATATGATTAGTACGTATGGTTCTTGGGTATTGGCTGCCGGACTACTATTGATGCTTGGCAACCTGATAGCAGGCTTTTTCAGACCAAAAGAGGCCATTGGAAGAAACTACTGGGGAGGAATAACATTGGAGTGGCAAACGCTTTCTCCTCCTCCTGTGCAGAACTTTGACCAGATGCCAGTCATTCCGCATGGCGGACCTTACGATTTTGATAACCAGGAATAATCAAATAATTATGGAACATCATACAGGACTTGTTTTGCCCAATTCAGGGCATAACCGTGATGCGGAAGCATCAAAATTAGGCATGTGGCTCTTTCTGTTCACCGAGTTATTACTTTTCGGTGGTCTTTTTGTCGTGTATATGGTTTACAGGATGTTGAATCCTGAATCATTTCTGAAAGCCTCAATGCAGTTAAATGTTGCAATGGGAACAATCAATACCGTCGTTCTGCTTCTAAGCAGTATGACTGTAGCAATGGCCATTACAGCTATTCAGAAAGGCGATCGAAAAAAGTCGCTAATGCTGTTATACGTTACGATTGGCGCTGCTTTGGTGTTTATGGTGATTAAATTCTTTGAATGGAATGCGAAGATCCATCACGGATTGTTTCCTGGAATGGATACTTTCAACAATCTACCAAAAGGTGAAAGCTTGTATTTCTATCTTTATTTTTTCATGACCGGATTACATGCGCTGCATATTCTGATTGGTGGGGTGATTATCAGTGTGGTAATTGCAAGAACAAAAAGCGGCCGGATCGGACCTGAAAATTACTCATTAACTGAAAACGCTGGTCTTTACTGGCATCTTGTCGATCTTATCTGGATATATCTTTTTCCCTTATTCTATTTAATTCATTGATAGCCATGGAGAATCATTCAAAGCAACAGGAAGAAAACGGCCACGAAACGCATATTTCGAGTTATAAGGACCACTTCAGTACACTGGCAGCACTCTTACTATTAACAATTATCACAGTTACCACTTCGGTGTTTGGGGCAAATCTCAAAAGCCTTTCCGTTTTTACAGCTCTAACAATAGCTACTGTAAAAGTTGTTGTAGTGGCATATTATTTTATGCACCTCAAATATGAAAAGAAACTTTATACATGGCTGGTCATGTTGGTTGTTGTATTGTTTCTTTCGTTCCTGATTTTGACAAGTATTGAATATCTAAACCGCTAAGCATGAAAACCGGCGCATCAACTTTTGCACAGGGAGTCGACCTCTCACTATACATCATTGCAGGGATTTCGATCTTTTTTTTGGTAGGCATCACTCTCGTAATGATTTATTTTGTAATCAGATACAGAAAAACCAGAAACCCGAAAGCCACTAATATTGAAGGAAATAACACATTGGAAGTTATCTGGACAGTTATTCCGACCATCCTTGTGCTTGTCATGTTCTATTTCGGCTGGATGGGATACAAACCGATGCGTGAGGTGCCGGATAATGCGATTGAGGTTACAGTTTACGGTCAGATGTGGAAATTCAGTTTTGAATATCCAAACGGCAAACAGACTGATTCTCTTGTAGTTCCAATCCATCAACCCGTAAAACTTAACCTGGTATCTCGTGATGTAAATCACAGTTTTTATATTCCATCTTTCCGCATCAAAGAAGATTTGATTCCGGGTAAAAACAATTATATGTGGTTCGAATCTGATAAGATCGGGCGCTATGATGTGATGTGTGCTGAATATTGCGGACAATTGCACTCAGCCATGCTTACCTCTGTAACTGTCACTGATGAAGCGAGCTATGAAAAATGGCTGAATACCGCTGAAACAGTTTCGAATGAGCATCCGGGATTGACAATCATGAAGAAAAACGCTTGCTTTACCTGCCATACACTTGACGGAAACAAACTCATAGGTCCCTCGTTTAAAGGCATTTACAATAAAGTGGAAACAGTTGAAACAGATGGGGTTGAACGACAAATAACCATCGATGATGAGTATATCCGTCGTTCGATTAAGACTCCCAATGCTGATGTCGTAAAAGGATATATGAAAGGTTTAATGGTTCCTTACGAAAACGTACTGAATAACGAACAAATTGACCAGATTACCGACTATCTGAAAACAGTAAAATAACTACATCCATAATTATTAATAAAGAATCTCCATGAAAACAAAATGGTCAGTCAAACTTCTGCTCGATCTTTCGAAGGTGAAAA
>CAZVKW010000010.1:41197-42366 GCA_964627945.1 uncultured Lentimicrobiaceae bacterium | reverse complement strand
GTGGGAGTCAGTTTGCCCTTGTCCTGCCATAAAACCGGTTCATCAGCCGAATAATCGAATGGTCCGTCGCTTGCAGTTAGACCCCAGCCATCTTCACCATAACCTTTATAACTCTTCGGGTTTGAAACGCAATACTTGTAATTAATTTTTGCAATATTCTGATTATTAACAAAATAGTTGGTGTATTTGTCCGTAATCAAATGTGGATCGTAGCCCATATAGGAATAATGGGTGAAAAACAACGGGCCGCCATTCGAAACGCCAACATCGAGTTTGACTCCAAAATAACTCTTGCCATTGGTGTACATCGAGCCATCGGTCGTTTGCCCCCAGCCTGAGCGGTAATTCTGTCCGGTATTGTCCTGATTGGCCCAGCCCGAATAATACATACTGGCCGGAACCGGATGTGTGGGCGATGCGATGGCAAGCAAATATGTAACCATGGTTTCGTTCCAGCCAATCAGATTGTGGTTGATCACCCAGGCCTGATCGGGAGACCAGTGCCAATACAGAAATTTGCTGTCAGGATATTGTCTGAACCAGTCCCATTCAGTCTTTTCCCAGATTTGGGTGATTTTGTCTCGGATCAGCTTTTCGGATGCATTGTCAGCAGTAAAATACTGTCGTGCAGCCAATAAGCCCTGCATCAGGAAAGAGGTTTCGACCAGATCGGCGCCATTGTCCTCCTGACCGAAAAAAGGTTCCACTTTTCCGGTCGGACCATCGATAAAATGCGGGTATGCACCGTGAAAAGTTTCCGCTTTCTCCAGAAAGTTCACAATCTGCACAAAACGGGCTGCCGATTCTTCGCGTGTAATGAATCCTCTTTCGGTACCAACGATCAGCGCCATGATGCCGAAGCCAGATGCACCGCTTGCAATCATATTTTGCCGTCCGGGGATATTTTCTTTGGCCATTCCGCTGAATAACTCAGCGCCTTCCCAATAATAGCGAAAAGAAGCTTCCTGCACCATGGTCAGAAGTTCGTCATCGGTCATGGCTTTTGTTTCTGATGCCATAGTCGCAGAAAAGCCGGATTCGACATATTGATTGTTCAGAAATGAAAGCCGGTAGAAATACTTTTTCCCGGTTTCGCCTGTGAAATCAGCGAAGCGGTTAAAAATCGACTGCTGAATCCCAACTGCCTTATAATCAATACCATTTTCGGA
>CAZVKW010000010.1:15499-41097 GCA_964627945.1 uncultured Lentimicrobiaceae bacterium | reverse complement strand
GGTTAAAAATCGACTGCTGAATCCCAACTGCCTTATAATCAATACCATTTTCGGAACGATAAATCTTTAAGAAGCGGATATTGTCATTTGTGGTTTTCTTCCAGCAAAGGTCGATATGCATGGCATAGCCTCTGGCTGAGAGGATTTCCGGTTTTTCGGTAATGATAGATGATTTGAAATCAGGTAAGAATTCCAGATCATCAATATATATGGTATGTTCTTCTTTATCAGCTATTTTCTGTCCTGTAAAAACAAGCGCAACAATGTCTTCCAGATGTTCCGCATCGAAATTCTTGACCGAAGTAAGCGGTATGCGAATCTGTTGCCAGGTATTTACTTTGTTAATCCTGATTTTAAAAGGTTCCGAAAGACTTTCATCAGAAAGCATGAACTGAATGGACGGCATTTGTTCTTCCCCAACCAAAGAAGTGCTGAAAACCCAGAAAGAAAAGAAAGCCGGTTTCAGAAACTGATCCATTCCACGTTTCCCGTGCGGGTAAATGACTGCCTGCCAATTACTTTCAGGAGAATTCTTATACGTCAATTCAAGGGAATTTCCGGGTGTATGAAAAAATGATTCATTCACAGGAAGCTTTCCTTTGATGTTTTTCAGTCCGGATTCATAGCCTGTTGAAGTGCGGCTGTAAAAATATTCGCCCGCCATGGGGCTGTTGTTGAACAGACTGTAGACATACTGATACTCCTGTGCTGATGCGGCAAATGCCGTTAAAACACAAGCGAGAAACATTACTGATCTCAATAAGTAGGTGGTTCTAATTCTGTTCATTCCATATTATTTTTTTATCCATGGACTCTGAAATCCAAGCTTTTTGAGTCCGTTCTGAACATCCGGAATTTGCATAAAGAGTTTCCAGATCAATCCGCTGCGGTAGTTTTCGATCATCACCACGATCGGTCCCTGATCGATGGCCAGATGACTTTTGGCGTACCAGTTGTGCGATTCGCTGAATCCGTCCACAAAACCATAATCACTCCAGATTTTATCGCCCAGATCGTAATAAAAATGCTTCAAAACCTGCATGGAATATTCCGGAGTATAAGGAAAAGACGACAAGGCAGCTGTGGGCTGAATCACTCCAAAATCAGTATCTGGACAATGGGCAACATAACCTTTGTAACTGTCGCCAGCCGTAAGTCCCCAGCAGTTTTCGCCATAACCCTTGTATTTCTTCGGATTATCGATGCAGTAAGCCCGGTTGATCAGGGTATGGTTGCGAACCTGCTCGAAATAATCGATGCCAAGCGAGTCGACCAATCCGTTCGGATCAATTCCGGTAAAAGTGTACTGTTCAAAGAATAAAGGACCGCCAAAATCATAATTGCCCAATGGAAGTTTGATTCCGTAATAGGATTTTCCGTTCAGAAAACCACCACTTCCGGCCCAGCTTCCGTCATAAACTTCCTTTGAAATGGCATGATAGGGCGAAGAAGCCGCCATCACATAGGTAATCAGGCATTCGTTCCAGCCCCAGACCGGGAAATTCATATCGAAGCCATTGTTCGGACTCCAATGCCAGAAAAGCTTAGCTTGTCCATTGGTGTGCCAGTTCCAGTTGGCCACATTCCACATTTGGGTGATTCTTTTCCGAAGGTAAACTTCGATCGGAATATCGGCATTGAAATACTCACGGGCGCACAAAAAACCCATCAGCAAATAAGAAGTCTCAACCAGATCAGCACCGTCATCCAACCGGTCGAATTTGATCGTTTTACCCGTTCGTCCATTCATGAAATGCGGATAAACGCCATGATAACAATCCGCATTGATCAGAAAATCAGCTATTTGTATCAAACGCTTCACGGCCGTATCACGACCAATCCAGCCACGCTCAACAGCAACGATGGTACTCATGATTCCAAAACCGGTTCCTCCAACTGCGCAGGCATCCGGGCCAAATTCTGTTTTACTGAAATTTGGTTCGTCCCATGCTTCATTGATATAATCCCAGTAATGCTCGGCCAGAACGGTATCGCTGCGTTCGAGCGCCATGCCGCTGACAGGGTGTGCTCCTTCCCAGAAGAAGCGAAATGTCTGCCGCTGAACAATATCGAGCAGCGCAGAATCGGAAATATTTCGCACGATTCCCGTTACAGGGATAAATCCATTGTTTCCGGTTTTGACTGTGTTTTGTGCTATAGAAGGAGCCACAAAAAGCAAAACCAGACAACAAATTACTGAGATGATGAAAGTTCGTTGCATAGGACGTAAGTTTTACAGGGAAAAATTCACAAGCATATCTTAAAGAGCAGGTTCAATTGACCCTATTTGTTATTAATCAAGCAATTACGTTTTATAGTTGAATATCAATGATATTTTGCTGTTTGTTCAGGTATTTCAAAAACTGCGCTTCAGCGATGACTGATCCGCCCTGACGGTACTTATTTTCTTCGTAGCTGAACAGGATTCTTTCTCCGTTTACGACTATTACTTTCGGGCCAAAACTGTCAAATTTCACAGAATAGTTAATCGTAAGCGGATAGCTTTTCAAATTCAGAGAGACTGATAATCCATCCATATTCATTGGCAAAACAGGATCGATGATGATATTCCCAAATTCAATCCGGATTCCCAGAAGTCTGGTTATCACCATACTTACATAGATTCCCGGACCGCTGGAATAGACCCTCCAACCACCTTTCAGGGAGATATTTCCGGTTTTTATTTCATCATACAGCTCATCTGCTTCGTAACGCGTTTTAAAAGTAACGTCGGAACTGCTATAGTAACAGTTTGATTGTCTGATATCTCCGCAAGGAACAATGTCTCTGTACCCAACCGGAATTGCCTGTCGGAGCGCTTTCACGAAAGCATCGGCATTACCAATTCTGGCCTGCGATTCAGCATAACGAATATGTTCGTGGATATACATCAGTCCAATCTCGCGACCAAAGAAAGTGCTGCTTTCGGCGCGCTGAAAAATATGCTGAATACCGCCCTGATATTTCAGTGGGCGATCCATCAAACGTGCGCCATCAGGCCCTTTCAGGTGTTGATCGATGATGCTCTGATGATGATTTGCCTGTTCTTTGGTAAATATTTCACTGATAATCCCGCGGTCCATCGGCAGAATGCTGTAATGAACCTGTGTTTTATGATCGCCCGGATGAAGCATCAGGCTGATGGAACCGTCTTTCTCAACAAGTCCGTAACCGGCCACTACACCGTCTTTCATCAGATAACGATTAAAATCGCTTCTGATATTTTCACAAATCTGGTTTAATTCTTCAGATTTTGTCCTATTTCCTGTCTTTTCACACACTTCCTGATACTGTCTGAAAGCCTGATAATTCATCTCCACTGTCCAGCTTGAGATCATCCTTTCGGCAAGCTCTTTGCTTACAGGCTGTAATGAATCATTCCAATCACCTCCACCAAAGGGAACCAATGAAGTGCCCGGTATGAAAGAATCAGTAATCATATTGATGAGTCGGTCAAGATGTTCTCTGACACTTGTCTTCTCTGATTTCGTTTCTATATTTTCTGCGTGATAGGGCAAAACCTCATCCAGAATCGAAACATCTCCGGTTACTTTGATATAGGCGCTTAGGGCGATGATGACCCAATAGAAAACATCCCCATGGGAATCATCGGCACGGATATGCGAATAACTGTCGAACATCCACCATTGCGGCCAACCGCCATCGGGATTCTGATTCGAGAAAATAATTTTAAGAGTCTGCTTTGCCTCATCATATTTCTCCATGGTCAGCAGCAGATCAAGGGGTCCCTGAGAAACATCACGCGTTCCCCATGCAGCACCGCTGAATTGTTCCAGACCATATGGTGTGAGGAAATGCGTCATGGCATTCATTCCGTACCAGGGCAATATTTCCTGAATTGCAGAAAAACGATCGAAATTCCCGTTCACTTTCAGATTCAGACTGAGATGTTGCCAATAGGATTGTGCTTGTTTATAATCAATATTCCATTGAATATCTGCACTTTCCGGGACTGGCATTTCAAAAGATTTACATACCTCTCCGACAAAAGTCATATAGAAATCCGAAGTGGGGCGAACATCGATCACAAAAAGGGAGTTTTCACCACTTTTCTTGCTCATTCCTGGAAGCACTCCATTACTGACTTCAAAATCAGCCAGTTTGCTATTGACAAGCATTCTGAATTTTGCCTCAGGGAAATTGGAAGTGATCATGCTGCCTGCTTGCGGCATTGCGACAAATTCACCGGCTGTTGAACCGGGCGACATTTTCCAGCCATTGAGCTGGTCAAAATCATGGGTGATTAAAAGCCTCGTTTTCTGTCCGGCAAGTACTTTGAATTCAAGATGGACCAGAGGTGAAGAGATAGACGTCCAGGTACGAACCTGAAACACATTCTCTCCTGATTTATACATCCAGCGACAATGGTTTAATCCAATTTCAAAAGCAGACGGAAGGCCAAGGAGATATTTTTTGCCATCCAGTTCAACAAAAATATGCTGCCCTGATTCAGGCGAAGTATTGAATTGCGTGGTACAAACCGATAGCAAAACATTGAAATTCGTGTTGCCCTGAGAGATATGGGAGTTGAAAACACCAAAAGCGAAGGAAGTTGTTGACATGATATTCTCGTCGGGCACAAAACCGGTCCCGGCCTGCATGATATGGGCATGGGGTCTGTCGGCCAGAAGTTCCTTCTCACGCAGCATCACATGACTGTTTTGTCCGCAGAAAAAGGATAATAGTTTTCCGTTTTCATATTCCGCATGCCGACGTTCTGTCCCAAAATGCTGGTCGAGTTCTTGCTGGGTCAGATCATCGACCGGTAAAAAAGCTGAAGTATTGAATAAGTTCCGCTCAGGAGCAATCATTTTACTTTGATCAGAAACAACAGGATTGTAGCTGAATTCGTCAAAAAGTGCTTGCAAATTCTTTAGATCGTTCTTCGATGTTGCATCCGGATGATCCGGAAGATAGCTTGAAGCAAAAACACTTTGGTGCTCCTGGCCGGCATCAAGACGAAATGGCTTTTCCTGCAAAGCCACAACAGGCGATTCACCGGCACAGTTACCACCAAGTGAATCTGCCAACAATGCTTCCGGAATTCCTGTTTCGCGATAAGTTTTCCCGTAGAACTGCATTCCATCCGTACTTCCGGATGTAGCCCCGTTTTTACTTGCCATCATCAGCCACGGATGCCCACCCTTCTCCTTCATATTCTGCCGGCAACAAATGACCGAACCGAAATTCTCATCATCCAGAACGAGCCGCTCAAGATACTGGCTTACATAATATTCATTGACAAGTCCATCGCCAATTGGTTTCAGGCCGATATCCTGAACATAAATCAAATCAAATTCAGCGGATTCCGAAGTAGTATTTTTGAGCTCAATCTGCCACATCCAGCTCTTGCTTTTTTCTGAAAGCCGAAGAACACAGTTGTATGCAATACCCGACCATAAACCGCTGGCAATAAATTCTTTATCAGTAAACTGAAAACTGCAATTGCTTTCAGGACCAAAAAGTGCGGTGTATGCATTTGGTTTTGTCCGCTTACGCAGATAGATGTTTGCACCAGATGTTGAATACGGGCTTGCAGTCTTGAGACTTATTCTGATCGGATCGGCCTCAATGAACTTCAATAAACCGTTTTCAAGAAAATCGATACTCAGTCCCGAAGAATTAATCAGTTTCATTTAGCTTAATTTGATGTTAAGTTTCAATTCCTGTTTGTGTTGGTGACTGTAAGTGAAGGCTATGCGTTTGCTGTTAGCATGCAATTTTAATAATTCACCATCCAGTGTTGCACTATCAATCTTTGTATGTGACGGACCTTCGAAAACAATTTCTCCCTGAAGGTCACGATCGCCTTGAAGAGTTATATGTATCTGATTATCTGATTTTTCGATACCTAAAATATCAGAAGTACAATGCAAAATCTTCAAGCCGGCTGAGACTTCCATACAGATTGGCGTCAATATGGCATAAAGGGAAGGGAAAAGCATTTCATCCTGCAGATAAGGCATCGAAATCTTCTCACCACTCTCAGGATGGGTGTAGGTCGTTTTACCGATTTGTTCTTCATTGAAATAATTACCAACGAAGAGAATTCCTGAATTTTCATTTGTAAAGCGCTCTCTCACAGTGATATTATCATCCGACGAAGTTGTTTGTCTGAGTACAGCTTTCGACTTCCTGAGGATCGCTTCATATGCAGGTTTATGCCCTTCGGTATCGAATCCCATCCATGTTCCGAGATGCATTAGGGTCCCGTTGCCGAGAGCTTTGGAAAAACCACAAACTGAGCCGCGAATCGTCCGGGCCATAATTTCAGCACCTTTCAGTGATTCTTCGGAATAAATGATCTGCGGATTGGCACATTTGATGTCTTTGTGTTCATACACATCAATCAGCGGCGAATCGATGGTTTCAATTCCCGACGGAACGATTTGCAAAGCATCGCGAAGGATAGAACAGGCTTTCTGCGACATCTCGCGGTCAGGGAGGCAAGGATAAATCACCAGATTACCTCCGTTTTTAGTATAATCAACCAGCGTCTTCTGGTCAGGCGCATTCATTTCGTCGGTGCTGAAGGCCCAAAGTTGTTTATATTGAAGCAATTCTTCTGCTGTTGCTTTGGTCAGATCGACCATATCATAATCGATATTCAGCACCTGCAACACTTTGAGTAAACCATCAAAGTATGCCGGTCTGCGGATGGAGGAAGCATTGAAAAGCAACTCACTGGCGCCAGTTTCAGGATGTTCGAGTTCAGTTGCGTAGTAAGGCGGATAGAAAAGAACACAGACTTCGGCTTTTCTTTTCGCCTCAAGGATAAGGTTCTCACTGACGCTCAGAATTTTGCTCATCCGTTGAACGAGCGGAAAGGCACTCGTACGTTCTCCTTCAGGAGAGAGCGGATTGAACCAGTAAAAAGTCTCGCCTGAATAGCCCCGGTGACGAGGATTCCGTCCCTGAGAAAACATATAGTAATTCCAGCCGGTTAAACCATTCGCGATGCTGGCTTTATAAAACAATTCCATCTCACGTGGATTCGTAACTACATGATATTCACGCGATCCGCACTGAAATTCAGCTGCAAACATGGGCTTACCACCCTGCATTGCATAAGTGATATCGTTGATAATTCTGTCGTCATGCATATTGCGGTACGACATAAATTCGGGGATATGATCCACACCAAAAATGATCTCACTTTTATCGCGGAACAAATCCTCGTACATCGTGATATTCACCGGAAACTCATAACCACTTCCGTAAATCCAACCCGGTAAATTATGATACAATGGAACCGAAATGCCTCTTTCTTTCGCCATATCGGTGAGCAAACGCAGATAATCGCCATAGCAGATACGCCAGAAGCAATGCCATTCGTAATCGCGTCCGCGATCTCCTTTTGTTTCGTAAGCAAGACGTCCGTCAGGAGGAAGTTCAATATGTTCAAAATCAGCATATTTTGTTCCCCAGAGTTGATTGACAGCTGAAATATTTCCGAATTTATTGCGTAGATAATCTTTGAAACGCTGAAGGCTTGTTTCGGAATAATCTGCCTGATGTGCGAGCCATGAGAAAACGCCTATTTCGTTACAAATCTGCATCATAATGACAGGTCCGCCTTTCGAAATTTCAAGGCGGCTGAGCAGTGGCATGATCTGATCATACCACAGACCAACATAATGAAGATATTGCTCATTGAACAGGTTTAGCCCGTCGCTGTTAACGGTTTCGCCTTTGCTGTTGTGCATTCTTACTTCTGCTGCAAACTGATCGATAAACCAATCAGGAAGTCCGGCACCACGGGTTTCGGCCAGAATAAACGGACCGGGTTTTACAATGCACTTTAATCCTTTTTCTTGGCATCTTTCCAACCAGCCCAAAAGGTCGCGTTCGGGGCACGAAGTGCCGTTAAAATCAAAAACACCCTGTACAGTTTCGTGCCAGGCCCAAGGAATATAGGTACTTACAGTACTTAATCCAGCTTCTTTGGCCGCATCAAGATGCTTGTTCCAGAGTTCGCGTTTGATACGGAAATAATGTATTTCACCTGAATTCAGAAAAACCTTTTTATCGTTCAGGTAGAAATTATCATCTTTAATCGTGAATTTCATTTTGTTTTGTTTCAATTAAACTTATGCTATATTATTGGTATTAAGATCATTATCAGCTTGTTCTGCATTTCTTTGATTGATGAGATCCTTGATTTCGCGCGATCTTTTTTCGGTAAGCGAATAACGCAAAAGGAAAAAGATGGAGAAAATACTCAGCAATAATGGCAAGCCAATTTCAACGATACGCATCATCAGTAAGGTGTATGGAGTCTGACGTGTTAAGGGAACGATGCTTTTTTCGATGGTTTCGAGTTCTTTTTCAAGTATTTCAGGGGAAGCGCCAACGTTCAAAGATTCAATCTTTTTATTTACTCCTGAAATATTGTCCATAATCTGCTGATAATGCTCCTGACTGTTTTCTGTTTTTGACGATTTGGAGGCAAGATGCGACATCAACTCAAAAGATTGGATTTTGGCTTTCTGTAGTTTCGTCTGAAGGAGAAGCGGAATTGCCTGATGGATAACTGAATCAACAGTAGCCGGATGAACTTGAATACCTGCGATTTTTATCTTCACCTGAAGCATTTCTATCCCGGCAATCGTGCTTTCTACACCTGCCTTTGCATCCAACAGAACTTTTTGCCGGTCGGCATGATAACCCGAAAGATTTTTGCTTTCATCAACCGTGCTCTTGGTAGATTCCTTTCCGAGGTAAATAAGATACTCCTTCGATTCCTTCAATACTTCGTCACTCTTGGTCAGGGTATTGGTAATCCACAGAGTATTAGCATCCTGCATACCATGGTAACCATCCCAGTATTTTGCTTCGGCAAGCAACTCCCTTACACTGCCCTGAACTTTATCCACTTTTGTAACCTGACTTTCATCAAACATGGTCAAAACGATCAAAGCTCCACCGACAAAACTTGCCAGAGCATTTCCCATCTTGATGAACCACCAGAAAATTGCATAAAAACTTCCAGCGGACCGGTTTCCTGTTTTTAACTCGTCTTCATCACAGATATCACCCACCATGGACGAACCCAACGTGAAGAAAAAGAGCATTCCGATTGAAAGCAGTATGGTTGGAATAATGATCAAATAGGGATATAAAGGATTGTAACAGAATATCTTGGAAATTTGTGCCAGACACATCAGCAGAATTGCAATCGTGAGTGTGTTTCGTTTACCCATCTTCGGACTGATCCAGTTCAAAGGAAAAACAGCCAGCAAACCAGTTACACCCCAGATGGTACCATTGATGGCCAGAAGTGCAGCTCCAGCCACTTTATCTCCCTGAAAAACGTAAAAAATGGGAATATATGACCCGAGCAACTGAACAAAGTTGAAGCCCATCGCCAAGGTGAAAACCGTGAGCGTCAGCATGATAAAGTTCTTATTGCTCAAAGTCCTTTTCATATCCTGCCAGAAAGGAGTTTTTTTCTGCTTGGCAACTTGTACAAATCCGGGCTCACGCAATTTATAAGTCCACCAGAATGAAAGCGGAATGATGATGGCAGCAATGAGTATGGAAACATAGCGCATTCCGTCAGCCTCATTTCCTCCGGGGCCCTTGAATATTTCCATACTTGCCAAAACCAATAACCAAGGCGTGCTCATGGCAAACAGATTTCCGATGAAACTTTTGGCACTGAAAAGCCGGGTTCGTTCGTGGTAATCAGAAGTCATTTCCATTCCGAGTGCTCCGTGAGGAATCTCAAAAATGTTAACAGCAGTAAAAAACAACAACAAAGTAATCAGAATATAGGAAAGCTGAAACCACTGATAACCAGTCTCTGAGGGGAACCATGTTCTCACCATATCCCCCTTGGGAATCCACCACATCACAACAAATGTTACTGCAACCAGAATACCCCCGATAAGTAAAAATGGTCGGCGCCTGCCCCAACGGGTTCGGGTATTATCGGAGAGGTGCCCGATAATCGGGTCGGAAAGGGCATCCCATAAACGGGGCACGATCATGATCGCTCCCAGCCAGAAAGCGCTCAGTCCCAGACTGATATTGCCCATCAATCCGATAAGAATACCAGTGATATTGAAGAGTGCAATGTTTATAATCCCTCCGGCACCATAAGCCGCCAATTGCGAAAAATGAATGCGATCCTCTGGTTTTGTTTTGTTGTCAGCAACTACTTCCTGTTCTTTCATTTTCGAGTTGTTTGGTAAATGTTTTTGTAAACAATGGACTTAATAATAAATCACTACTTCGGCAGGAATCACAGGCACATCGATTTCATTTTGATCAAAGGCGCTGCTTTCCAACCCATTGATAGTCACTTTGCTTGGTAGTTTTGATCCATTGAAGTTCTTTATTTTGATTCCATTGGCAGGGAGTTTAAAATCACCTGCAATGGAAAAGTGATACGAATTATTGTCTTTTTTAATGGAATAAGATATTTCACCGTAATAGGTAGGAAGATGCTCAACTGACATTCCTTCCGGTGAATCAATCCAATCCTGATACAGCGCTGATGCTACAACAAGCGATTGATCATACTCATTTTCATATACAAACATCGAACGGATCGCGTTGATAAAATCGCTACCGACCCAGGTATGTGGCATATCGCCAATGTATTTCGGTGTCCGATAATCTTTCCAAACGACTTCTGCCCAATGATTCCATCCCTGTGGCCGTTGATCATCCAGGAAAAATTGAATCAGTTCGTGGGCTCTTTCAGGTTGATCAAGAATGATAAATGAACCGATCAAACGATTTTCATACGGAGTGTAATTCACCCAATCCAATTTGCCGTCGCGTCTGTTTCTGAAAAAATCATAATATTTATCAAACGTATTGTAAACCTGAGGTTTAGGTAAATTATTCAGCTCATTGCAGGGCGTTAAGGCAATGGTGGTGGAAGTTGCATCAAAATCACCCAGTTCGACACAACCCGGCAGATAATTGATTTTTCGGGTTTTCATGGCAAGTTGAAGCGACGAATAAAGGTTTTCCTTAAAAGTATCGCGAATTTTCACCATTCGCTCATAGGATTCCTTTTCTCCAAGAATACGTTGAATCTCTGCTGCATCTTTCAATCCTTTCATAATGAAAAAGTTATCCCAGTAAGAATGCATGGGTTTTGCAGAATAACCCTCGTGGCTGATTGATTCAGGAACAAGTCCGTAATATGCTCTTAAACTGTCGTTTCCGTATTTGAAATGATCAGTTGATCGTTGTGCGATCAGCGATTCGATATAATCAACCGCTTTCAGAACATACTTATTGTTCGTCCTGAGAAAAGCAGTATCGTGTGTAAAATTGTAGTACTCACGTATCAGATAAATCATTTCACCATGACTGTCGTTCTCCGGTACCGGATCAGGACCTCTGAAGTCAACTACACAGGGCACTTTTCCGTTTTCGTACTGATGATCGGTGTACCAAGTGATGAAATCTTTCACTTCGGGTACAATTCCCGATTTCAGAAGTGCGGACGAAGTAAGTGCTCCGTCGCGAATCCAGCTGCGCTCGTATGATCGTGAGCCGGGCTGAATACCGACTTTATCACGATTAATCAGGATATAGGCAAGGTTTGAACGATACGTATTGACGATTCGATCAGCCGATGCTGGCAGATTGAATTTGATGTGATCAACTTCCTTGCTCCAGAAATCAACTGCCTTAGCCGGACCATTAAAAAAATCAGGACTACTCAATTTATCTTCTACTGATTTTTTACTATAAAACGGAACGGCAAGGCTGAAAGAAGTCTTTTCGCCGGCTTTCAAATGAAGTGAATAGCGTATCATTCCGTTTGCCAGTCCATGATTATCCTTCGACACAGTATTTTGAGGGAAACCGTCTTGCCGTATAAGATCAATCATATTCCCATTATCAAAACTGCCTGACCAAAAAGAATCGTATGGTCTCTGAGATATAACTACTTTATTATCAACAGTAATAGTTTTATCAGCCTCCTGATTGATAGAAAATATTTTGCCTGCGCCGCCCGTAAGATTCAGAAACTGATAATAGGGGTTCACCTGAAAAGGCCGGATTAAAAGATAGAATTCAATTTCTTTTGGCTGGTCAGTGGGATTTTCAAACGAATAGGTAACAAAAAGAGTCGAATTTTTATTGGCTTCGCCACTTGAGGCTACTGAAGTGCTGAATTTCAAATCTTTACACTGCCACGTTACTGTCGGATTGAAGGTAAACTCATGATTATCAGACTCAGAACCTAAAGACTGTGTGCTTTCGACATTGCTCCAGTTATACAGAATGCCATCAGATTTGATCATCGGTTCGATAGAGAAAAGCGCCTTATCTACCTCAACCATGCCATCTTCGTTAATCATGGCTTCTTTCACATCATTGTTTACCCCGCTGGTCGTCCAGTAAGATGCCTGCTCCAGAAAATATCTGGGATAATCACCAATTGTTGAGTTTTTCGCGGTATAAATCAGGAAATCATTGATTGACAAGGAGTTCTTTATATTCAAAAACTCCACTTCATTGATACCAAAACCATTTTCAGAATTGCTCTTGATGAGTTGCAGTTTCATGAACCTTGCTTCAGCTTCGGCCAATCTGATAAAACTCACATCGCTCTGATTCGACTGAACAGAATAGGCTTTCTCCCATTCTTTACCATCCATTGAGAGCAAGATATTATACATGCTGGCTGATTGATTTTTCAACCAGTTGATTTTCAGACCTCCAAACTCACGGCGGGTTGTAAAATCAAAAACAACATCCTGCGATGACTTTCCTTTACTTTGCCAGTAGGTATCCTGAGATTGATCCTGAATCAGATCTGCAGAATGTTTTTTCACGGAAGTTGTAGCACTGATTTTTGGAACCGGGTAAGATTGTGTCTCAGGTTCAAGGGGTTCAAATCTGAGATTATCAATCCAAACGCTGCCTTTCCCTCCGACAAATGAAGCAATTGTAAACTCGATCCTGTCGATACGTTTGAGTGACTGATCGGTAGTTGGTCCCCAGGCGAACTGGATATTTCGTTTTTTTATCCGGATTTTTTTCCATTCTTCCGGGAAATCATAATTCCGGTTCGAAATCCACCAGACATTGTTTCCGGTGCTGTCGATAAACTTAATTTCAAAATTATTGTCAGGCGAAACAGCCTTTACATTAAATGTAAATTCAAAGTTCTCGGGAAGATCGATCGGAAAGAACTTCTGAATGCCACCATAGCCTGTTCCTTTCGTAAAATCGTAATCGAAACGGATGGCATTGCCGCTCAAACCCTCTTCGACTGATAAATTCAGATTTACACCATCTGATTTGATAAAGTCCCAGCCTGATTTGCTTTCAAATTCATCAAGTGTCTGAATCTGAGCCAGTAAGTTTGTACTTATCAGAAATATAAAAATCAGAAGAGAAAAATACCTTTGTTTGACACTGTTCTTCATGAAATTTCTATTTTAAATATTCAAAACCCAGCTTGCTTAATCCACCCTGAATTATCGGATCTTTCATTACATAATCCCATACCATGCCGGTTCTGAAATTCTCAATCATCAGTAACATTGGTCCTTCATCGATGCCGATATAATCATTATCCACCCACTTTGCGGTCAAATTGAAAGAATCATAATAGCCATATTTCCCCCAGATTTTATCTCCATACTTTTCATTCATGGATTGAATCGTTGGCAGAACCACTTCGGGAGCAAAAGGCAGCGATGAAAGAGGTCCGTAAGGAGCGATTGTGCCATCCTCTGCTATAGTATTATTTTTACCGCTGGCACCTCTTCCTGCATAGCTTTCAAACTTTTTATTACCGAAGTTATACTGGCCACCAGGTCCGTCGCTCGCGGTAAATCCCCAGCAAAGCGAATCGTATCCAACCCAGCCTTTAGGGTTTTCAATAGCATATTGACGCTGTACATAGGTAGCACGTCGTGAGTTTTCAAAATAATCAATCCCTTTTTCTTTCATATAAGAATCAGCAAGACCGCGAAAATCGATGAAAGTGTGTGAAAACTGATGTCCGAACAAAGGTGGAAATGCTACATGGGAAAGACCTTCGTAAGGGGTTTGCCATTCATAGGTGCTCAGCCATGACTGGTAGCTTTTTTCGACATTTTCCATTCCAGTTCCGGCAGCAAGTATATACAGGAAGAGCCCTTCGTTATATCCGCTCCATCCATGATCGAGCAATCCTTTTTCAGGTGTCCAGGCCATGGATATGCAATTGGGATGTTTTGCTGATGGTGACATTAGGAAAAAATTCCAGTCCATTCGTCCAAGTAAAGTTGCTGCGAGTAAACGGATTTGTTTTTCTGTTTCTGAATCTGAGTTATAATAATTACGTGCAAAGATGATCCCCATCATCAAAAGACCGGTATCAATAGATGATAGCTCACATTTCCATTCGCGGGTTCCTGAATTCATACGCAGGAAATGATAATAAAATCCTTTGTATCCGGTTGCGTTGGTATCAGTACTTTGAACTGAATTTGCAAAAAACTGAAGCATATTGAGTGTTATTTTTGCAGCTTCTTCCCTTGTGATCCAATTTCGTTCAACTCCAACAGCAAATGCAGGAATCGCAAAGCCTGTTGAGGCAATGCTTGCGGGCGCCCACACTGCTGTGCGATCCTTCACAATACCCATTTCGGGGTGATGTTCTCCAATAAAAAACTGAAATGTTTTATGCTGAATTGAGTCGAGCATGGCCATTTCATCAGAAGAAACGGTATAATTTACTTTACCCTGAGCCTTGTATACTTCTTTCTGGGCTTGAACACCAAAAGATGATAATGCAAAGACAAACATTAAGAAAACATGGGTGAACTTTATCTTGTTCATAGTTTTTTGTAATTTATGTTGAACATTTATTGATTCTGTATCTGATTGTAAAACTGGAAAAGTCAAATTAAATCTTTGTATTTAATTAAACCTGAATTGTCACTTAGAGGTAAATCCAAGTTTATCCAATCCAGTCTGCACTTCCGGTGCACTCATGAAAAGGTCCCAGATCAATCCGGTACGATAGTTCTCAATCATAACGATCTCAGGACCCTGATCGATAGCAATATATGAATCGGCCCACCAGGCTGCATGAACATCAAATGCATCATAAAAGCCATAATCGCCCCAGAGTTTGTCACCAAGAATATAATAAAAGAAGCGGATAGCATTCATGGATTGTTCAGGTGTATAAGGCAAAGAAGATACTGCTGCAGTCGGAGTAATCACCCCACGGTCATTCGTGGGTTCGCTCACACCATAACCTGTTGGAATGTCGCCGGCTGTCAGGCCCCAGCAATGATCGCTGTAGTTGGCAAAGTTTTTCGGATTGTCAGCGCAATAGGCCCAGTTAATAAGAGAATGATTGACATTCTGCGTCCAGTAATTTGCGTAGTTATCCGATAAATTCCGTGGATCAAGTCCAAGAAATGAGTAGTGTGCAAAGAACAAAGGGCCGCCATAATCATATCCGACCGGAAGTTCATAACCATAAAATGTTTTTCCGTTGATGATATCCCCGTTTCGGGCATATCCGATGGTATAAGCGGACGCAGGAATGGTGTAAGTAGGTGATGCAGCGGCCATGATATAGGTAATGAGGGTTTCATTGTAACCTGATATCCTCATATTCATATCCCAGCCGTAGTTTGGTGACCAGTGCCAGTATAGTACATTCTGACCACCACGGGTGTACCAGCTCCATTCAATTCCGTTGTATAACTCTGTTATTCTGTTAATTAGATTATTACCAGCTGTATCCTGTTCATTCAGATATTGTCGCATCGCGAGTAATCCTTGTGCCATATATGCTGTTTCAACCAGATCACCACCATTATCTTTAGTTCCAAATGGTATAACAGCGCCAGTGCTTCCGTTGATCCAGTGCGACCAGGCACCATGAAAACGGTCGCAGGTTTCAAGAAAATTGACGATTTTTCCAAGGTGCGTGACGCCTTCATCGCGGGTTATAAATCCACGTTCCATCCCAATAATAAGTGCCATTACGCCAAAGCCTGAACCACCTGAGGTTACGATGTCGCCAGAGCTATAGCGTTCGCGCGACATTCCGCTTACCGGATGTGCATAATCGTAGAAAAATTTGAATGTCTGCTTCTGAACAAGTGTAAGTAACTCATCGTCAGTAATTAAGGGGAATTTCAGGCTTGAGTCCAAAGATGTAAAAAACGAATTACTGAAGCCCTGAAATGTATATCCTACGGCAGATCTGAGACTCGTTGAAATAGTAAAATAGTGTTTTTTGTATCCTTCCAGATCCTGGGTATACTGAATATTCAGTGTTTTATAATTATCGAGATAAGCGATCTGAAATGCAGGGCTGTTGGTGAGGCTGAGTTTCGATTTTATATCCGTTGTATCCACTGCCTCGGAAAATTCCAAATGTATGGTCAGATTTTGTCGTTCCACATTCTGGAGATTGGTAACTGTCATAAAATTCTGATTTTCAAGCAATATCTTACTGAGCGTGAATACTCCGCTGGCAGTTATAAATTTGTAGTCAGCACCTGAAAAAGCCTGGCCCTCACTCCCTTTGAGTCCGGCACCAATGCTGAGCGTATATTGTTTCAGTTTTGTAAAATCCTGTCCAGGTTTCATTACAAGTGTTTTTCTGTCATCCTGAAAACTATATTGGAATCCACCAAATGTGGAATTGTCAACATTTTTTACACGGATGTTCTGTATGGCAGAAAGCGAATCTACTGGGGTTGTAAAACGAATCGTAATATCTTGATTTAATGGAATATCAGAAATTTCAGCTGCGATTTGTAGCTGTTTATCTCCAACATAACAGGAAACAATTTCCAATTTAGTAGCCTGAGTTACCGGGTCCTTTTTACAGGAAGTTGAAACAGTTAGCATCCCCAGAATAAAACAAAAAGCAAGATGGCTGATGCGATGTTTTTTTAGAATTTTAGCAGCTAATTTCATCGGAAATCGTTTGAAAATTGAACAATGATAATGAATGAAATAAATCGGTTTTCAAGACGATAAACGTATCCCGAAAAAAAGAAAAAAGAGGGAAGGGATGTACCCTTTCCCTCTTTTTACAGTACTCATAATGAGTTAGTTTATTTGGCAGTATAGAAGCTTTGAACTTCGGCAGCAGTTATAGCTCTGTTAAAAATATGCAGTTCATCCATTAAACTCAAATCAGAAAAATGGCTCCATTCGGTGAAACGTGGAACACCTGACATGATTGTCAGCACATCACAACCTGTCCAATCGATTGGATTCAACAATACTGATTCGAGAGTTACTTCACCATTTATGTAAATAGTGCTGGTTGTGGAAGATACAACGAATACCACATGTACCCATTCGTTGAGTGTTGGATCAGCAAGACCACCATCGTTCCAACTTTCGTTCGTGCCACCCAAACCAACATTTCCTTTTAACCTTTGCATTCCGCCACTTGCTTCTCTGAAGAAACGGAATCCGCTCGTGCGTTTGTTTTGAATTGCAGGATAGCCAGCATTTGTTTTATCTTCGGGTGATACCGTTATAATACCCGCTCTGTCAGGAGTTCCATTAATCTTCATCCAAAAAGACAAACTTATCTCACTTGTTTTTACGAGATCGGTTGTAGCAAAATTCAAATAAGCATCAGTCGCTCCGGCATATGCTTGTCCAATTTTGCCTTCTGCAAATCCGGGGGCACCCACGATTGTTAAAGAATTTCCGGTAATATAATCAAGGTACTCATCTTCGAAAGGAGCATAAAAAATCTCTCCTTCAAGAGGTGTATACGCCGGAACTGTTATTTTCTTAAAAGTAACTTCCGATGCGACATTCTTACCTGTTAAGTCGGTTACAGTAACCGAGAATACATGCGTGCCATCTACGAGGTTATCATAATCATAAGCAATGCTTGCACGTCGATAGTCTTTGAAGGAAGTAAATGAACTGATTAAAGTGCCATCAAGAAAAAGCTCAACTGATTTTAACTCAATATCATCCTGGGCAACCAGTTTAAATGTTATTGTAGCAATTTCAGTTTCAGTTTTTATGGTTTTACCTTCAATCGGAAAGCTAATTTCAAGTTCCGGTTTTTCGTCATCTGATCCCGGAGGAATTGATGTAATTGGATCGAGACCCTTCTGGCAGGAAATAGCCAACACTGAGATCAGTGAACAAATGAATAAATATTTGAGAATTTTCATCTTGTTTATTTTTTTTGTTTTTGTTAATACAGCTATTGTGATAAAGGAGGCAATTGATCGATCTGGGCCTGAGGATAAGGAAGGAATGTCTTCTCAGCAGAGAAAGTTCTTCCGTCATAGCTCAATTCAGTAGTTTTACCAAGCCGAATCATATCATAGAAACGGGTACCCCATTCCATGGCCAGTTCAGCATATTTTTCATCCATAACCTGATCGTTGGTTACACCTGATAAATCATTTAAACCAGCTCTTGATCTTACTGCATTCACAGCATCATCTGCTGATCCGGCTGATCCGGAAGCTCCCTGTGTAAGTGCTTCAGCATACATCAACAAAACTTCAGCATAGCGGATACAAGTGAAGTTTTTGTTTGTTCCATAATCTGTACGGCCGGTAGTAAGCTGATCGGATGGCAGATAGTGCTTTCCGCTGGCAAACATGGCACGTGCATAATCATTAAACCTATCACCTGAACGGGTTGTATTTGAAATCCATGCAGGAAGGTTGGCATAATTCGGATCACTGGAAAGTTCAACAATACCACGGTCAGTGAAGATAACACTGGTTTCCAGACGGCTTGTTTCACCTCTGTCGAGCATAAATTTGATATATTTCAAACTTGGTTCATAGAATCCCCAGCCATCGCCTGATCCGGCAACTGCTGGTGTCCAGCCTTGAGGGCCAAAGAAAGCAAACAGATATGAAAAATTATCTCCTGAACCCTGCCCAAGATCGGAATACTGCATTTCCAGCAGATTTTCACTATTCAGTTTTCCGGCAATTTTAAACAGATTGTAATAATCTGATTCCAACGTAAATTTCCCTGAACTGATGATTTCACCTGTAGCATCTGCAACTCCCTGATAGTTCTTCAATTCAAGATTAGCAAGAGCTTTCAAAGCCAGTGCAGTGTATTTGGAAACACCACCGGGAATATCTGTTCTTTCGTTTGGTCTTACTGCCAGCAAATTTGGAATCGCTTCGTCCATTCTGTCAGAAATATACTGCATTACCTGATCTTTGGTTGATAATGAAGTAACATACAAAGTTGAAGGGTCAGAACTTGAAGGAATCAGCAAGGAACCCCAAACACGGCTTAACTGAAACAGCCACCATGACTGTAGAACTTTTGCTTCTGCGATATACTGATCAGCGAGCACAGCGTTTGCACCAGCTTCCTTGTAAAGTGAGATTTGCTCTATTGCTGAATGAGATGAGAACATATTCTGGTAGTAATTCTGCCACAATGAGTTATACATCCAATAGTCTTTGTTGTAATTGTAGATATCGGTTTCAGCATAATCCTGCTGATCACCAAGACCACCGGCGTTTACATCATCACCACGTACAGAAATCAAAGGGAAATCTTCCCATTCGGTATTGTTGAATTCAGCATAGGTGCCTAAAATGGGCAGAATCATATTGCTGCTGATGGTATAATCGGTTTGACCTGTAAGCGAAGTATTTTCGGCAATTGTGTCAAGCTTCTTTGAACACCCGGTAGTCAATGCAATAGCGCTAACAATCAGGGTGATGATTATAAGAAATTTATTTCGTTTCATTTGTCAAAGGTTTTAAATTAAAATTTAACATTCAGGCCAAGCGTATAAATTGCTGGAACAGGATATGTTTGGGTATCCCAGCCATTGGCAACTTCAGGAGTAAAACCATTGTATGAGAACATGGTCAAAGGACGTTCGGCTGTGAAACAAACTCTGGTTACAGGGAATTGACCACCCAGCCATTTGCTGTTTTTAATCGTATAACCAACCTGAATATTCTGGATACGGAAGAATGAGCCGTCTTCAACAAAATAATCGCTCATTTTCTGGTTCCATCCTCTTCTTAATCCGGACGATGAAGGATAGATATCGGAGGTTCCATCTCCATGCCAGCGGTTTTCAGCCAGATCAGCATCAACGTTTCCATCAGCAGTCCAGATGATCTCACCACGTTTACGGTTAAGGATTTTGTTTCCTTCCTGACCATAAACACTCACCGAAAAGTCAAAATTTGAATAGTTAATCATCACGTTACCACCATACATGAAGTTCGGGAAGTATGAACCGAGGATTACGCGGTCGTCGTCATTTATTTCACCATCATTGTTCTGGTCAATATATTTAAAGTCACCGGGAACAAGTCCGTTGGCAACAGCAATAGGATCAGCATCAATTTCAGCCTGATTCTGATAAACACCGGCTACCTCGCGGCCATAGAAAGCCATCAAAGGTTCGCCAACATAGGTGCGCTGACGGAATTCTGCGGTACCGCCATCGAGATAAAGTTGTCCGTAAAGATCGCGCGCCTCATTTTTTAGGGTTGAGATATTGGCTCCAACACTGTAGCTCAGTTTATCACTTACTTTATTGGTCCAGTTCAGTGCCAATTCGATACCTGAGTTTCTGATAGTTCCAACAGGTTTCAAAACACTTGTGCCCGTGGCCGGAATTAGTACTGGAATAGCGGCATTTTTAGTATCACGGATATAATAATCAAATTCGGCAGATAGTTTGTTTTTCAGGAAACGTGCGGTAAAACCAAGATTGGTTTCTTCTGTCATTTCCCATTTAAGTGAAGAATATGAACTCGAAACAACTGTTCCCGAATATACAACTCCACCCAATGTTGTAGTAATTACACTAGTTGTATAAGCACCATCACTGGCCTGAATATGATCGTTTCCAAGTTGTCCCCAGCTAGCACGAAGTTTCAGATAAGGAAAGTTTTCATTGCTATTCAGGAAATTCTCTTCAGAAATGACCCAACCCACACCAAACGTAGGGAAGTATCCCCATTTCTGCTGGTATTTGTTGCTTCCGTCAGCACGGACTGTGGCATAGAATAGGTATTTTTCGTTGAAATTATAGGCTACCCTGCTAAAATAAGACATCCCATACTCTCGTCCACCATCATCCCAAACAGCTTCTGAAGGAACGTTTAGAGATTGGTTGATGTACCAAGATTGTTCCATATTGGTCGGGAAGTTCTTTCCTTGTGCTGATAGAATTGTATAAGCTTCATCCTTGAATGAAGTTCCAGCCATCACCGTCAGGTTATGTGCATTGAAACTCTTGTTGAAAGTGAGAATATTATCCCAGATTGTATTTGTATAAGACGAAACTGTGCGTGTTAAAGATGCATCGGCATTCTGGAAACTATTGCCAATAAACCAGGGCAGATTAACAACTCTCTGATCAATATTGGAGAAGTTGTGGCTGTAAGTGGTTTTAAAAGTAAGAGTTTTTGGAATCAGAGATATCTCGGCATAGAAATTGGCCAGCATCTTTTTGATTTTCATTCCATCAATATTATATTCCATTGCAGGGAAAGGATTCTGTCCACTTCTGTAACCAAGATCCTGAGCATTTGCAAAGTTGATTGGATCGGCTGAAGTATTCAGGGCATCATATACCGGCATGATTGGCACAGCAAAATAAGCATCATTCCAGGCACTTGCTTGGTCGTTGTATTTGGTTGCATTGCTGTAAATCAGATTTCCACCCACTGTCAACCAGTCAGTTGCTTTGATATCAATTTTTGAACGGAGATTCAAACGCTCATATTCGTTTTTCATATTCATTATACCATCCTGAAAGAAATAATTCGTTCCGAGAGAGTATTTTGCCAATTCATTTCCGCCTGAAAAATCCAGACTGTGGTTGGTAATGGCAGCAGGACGAAGAAGTTCACTGTACCAGTCAGTATTCACATCCGGAATATAAGGGTTAACCCGACTTCTACCATAACGTTGCATGGCATTCAGGATGAAAGACTGGTCAGCAGCCGATCCTGATTCCATTGCCATTGCTGTAAATTGCTCAGCATTAGCCATTTTCACAACATTCTGCGCCATCTGATAACCGGCGTATCCATCATAAGTTACTTCCAGTTTCTGGTTATAGGATCCTGATTTGGTTTCAATCAAAACGACTCCATTTGCAGCCCTCACACCATAAATAGCAGCAGCAGAAGCATCTTTCAGAACTGAGATTGAAGCAATATCCGAAGGATTCAGGAAGTCAATATTATCGAAAAACATTCCATCGACAATATATAAGGGTGCTTCATTGTCTCTTCCTGGGAATGAACCGACACCACGGATTCTTACGGTTGGAGAATCACCAGGACCTCCGTTTGAAACGATTTGCAAACCAGCCACTTTGCCCTGCAATGCCTGCATAGGTTGGGACGATGGGGTTTTGTTAAGTTCATCAGATTTAATGGTTGTGATAGATGAGGTAAGGTCTTTTACTTTGACACTACCGTAACCAACAACAACAACTTCCTGCAATGAGGTCTTTTCAGGAACCAGTTGAACATTGATAATTGTTTGGTTGCCAATTACAACCTCAGTAGAAGTATAGCCAATAAAGCTGACAACCAGAGTGGTTTCTTCCGGAGCAACTGCGATACTGAAATTTCCGCTCATGTCGGCCGAAACTCCCTTTGCTGTTCCTTTAATAAGGACAGTAGCTCCAGGTAAAGACTCTTTTGTTGATTTGTCAGTAATCGTACCGCTGATATTCCGACCCTGCCCGAATACTGCAGTACCCGCAAAGGCCAGTAACAGCAAAAGCATGCTCTTGGCCCAACGAATCACTTGTTTTTGTGGTAGATGGTTCTTCATAACATTTGTTTTGATGGTTTTAAGGTTTAGTGAATTATTTTATTGGTTTGTGAGTTTATATTTTAAAATCAATCAATTCGAAAACCACTCAGAATGTATTCAGATAAACTGCCCAATTTCAAATCCGGAAATTTGAAAATCATTTATATGTATGATCAAAAAAAACAATTATGCTGCAAAAAAACAATCGATTGCGGAATAATTGTAACGAAAGTATAAATAGCAAACGTAAATATACGAAATCCTACTCCAACAACTATACTTCAAGCAAAAAATGCGTGATTTCTTACCTCAACTTAAACTCATCAAAAATTTTAGAAATGAATTTATATAATTCATTATGAATATCTTAAAAGTAAACTAATTGTAAATTATTTTTAATATTTGGCTAAAACAATTTTTTCAGAAATTCATAATAAATTCGGTCAGACTCTGATCGGAGGCCATATTCAGTCGTTTACGCAATCGGTAACGCTTCTCTTCAACCCCACGGATAGTGATATTCAGCAAGGGGGCAATTTCCTTTGAAGACAAATTTAGCTTAAGATAGGCGCATAAACGCAGATCATTTGGAGTAAGATCAGAATAGTTCGACTTCAGTTTTCGGAAAAAGTTCTCGTGCGCCTGGTCAAAATGGGTTTCGAAGATTTCCCAGTCATGATCACTGCTGATGTTTTTGTCAATCAGGCGGATGATGCTGTCAAAATATTTATTTGGTAAACGGTAACCCAGTTCTTCCTTCTGTTTCTCAAGCGCTTCCTTGATCTCAATCAGTGCTTCATTCTTCCGTATGATCGACATGGTATTTTTTGCAAGCTCCATATCTTTAACATTCATCTCAGAATGAAGTTTTTCATTGGCAAGTCTGATCGTTTCGGCTTCAGCTTTCTCTTTGAGTTGACGCATCTTCTCGTTTTCCTGTTTCAAAATCTGCTCGCGATGTCTCCATTTACGACGTTTGTAATTTATTCTAAGCAGATAGATAAATGTCACCAAGAGAGCCAAATAAATTAAAAAGGCAGGAAATGTAAGATACCAGGGCTTTGAAATTTTAAAATCAATTTTTGCTTCATTGGTTTCTATCCCGCTGCCATTCAGTGTCTTAACACAGAAAGTATATTTTCCTGGTAATAACCTATTGTAATCAACCTGTGTGCGGCTATCCCAGTTTGACCAGTCCTGATCCAATCCCTTGAGCATCACCTTGAAATAGGCCTTCACTCCAACCGGTTTGCCAGAATTGAATGAAATTCTGATGTTATTTTCGTTGGTTGAAAGGTCTATTTCTGTCTGATCAGGCTTGCGTTTGAACTGATTAGCGTTTTTGCTGTTATTAATCATTATCTCGCTCAAAACCGGAGCCTGAATATCGTTGGACTGCTTTTCAGGAATTTTAAGCACAGCTACCCCATTTTCCATGCAAATCAGGAAAGTATTTACAGCAATTTCTATGATATTTTCATTGTATTCAACCAGTTCAATACCGGCTGCCTCAGGAATAAACCTGTATAACAACTCCGCCTTACCAAACCTGATTCTGAAAAGTCCAACTTCTTTTTCTTTAAAAAACCAGTAACGGTCGTCTGATGCGGGAATAATCATATTTGAAACCCTGAAATCACCCAAAACATAATTGAGTTCATCATATGGGATAAAACGATTGTGAATAGCATCCCACTGATAAAAATTTCCCAATACGGGTACAAGAATGCGGTTATCCACTCTGAAAACATGGTTAACTGAAGTATTAATTCCTTCATTTACACCTATTTCCTTCACTGAAGTGAAGCTATTCCAATCCGCATTCGGTTCAAGCATATGCAGACCACGGATCGTATGCCCTACAAACAACATCCCTGATGGATCGATGGCAAGGTATCGCGAAGGAGCTGAAAATCCATCAATGGCATGTGATTTAAGCCATTTCCCTTCAGTTTTGGAATACACAGTCAGATTGCTGTAGGTACTTTGAAGCATGATGTCATCGCGGTGATTTTCTACCGGAATAAGGTTATATCCGCCGCTAACATCATTCATCTTTACAAGATTCTCGTTTTCAATGATATAAGTACCACTATTCATACCGCAATACAGCTTTCCTTCAATTTCCTTCAAAAACCAGACCTGTCCCTGGCTGTTAGGTAGAAAATGCCTGTCAACGAAGTGCCCTTCACGATCACTGGAATAAATATAAACTCCCTGGTTGGTTCCTAGGTAAAGTTTATTCTGAAACATTGCAGCTGTATACACCATCCCAATACTGACTTCAGTTTCCTTGAAAACTTCAATTGGCGACTTAAATGATACAAAATCAACTCCCTTGTCCATGGCAAGCCATAGATTGTTTTCAGCATCACCGCATAAAGAAAGAATGGTATTGTTCTGAATGAAATTCCCACTGTTCAAATGACCGGTTATTTTTCCCTGATTATTTAAAATATATACACCATTTAAAATCGTTCCGAGGATAATTTTATCTCCTAGCCGAATCCCATTGTTTACCATACTTTGAATGAGCTGATTCTCGGCCTCTATCATCCATGGTGTAAATTGATGACCATCAAATAAATATAGCCCCATTGAACTTGTACAGATCAACATTTCACCTGAAGGTCCTGGAAGGATGGCCTTTACTTCAGTTTTCTCAAACAAATCGCTCCCTTCAATTTTCTCCAACTGCCTGTTTTTGATTTCAAATAGTCCTCCACCAACTTTCTGCGTAAAAATCCTGCCCTGATAGCGAATCAGAAACTGCATCAATCCGGGTGTTGGAATAGTTTGTAACTGCTTGTTATCCA
>CAZVKW010000010.1:0-15399 GCA_964627945.1 uncultured Lentimicrobiaceae bacterium | reverse complement strand
CCGTCCAGAACAAGCAGACCGTCATTATTGGCAACATACACCCAACCCTTTTGATCAATGCTAATATCCCAGTTTTGGTTTCCACCACCGTATTCCGACATTTTGAAACTATTTACACTGACAAAATCCTGGGAAAGTCCGATCTGAAATGATAAAAACCAGATGATTACATTCAATAAAAACTTTGTGTGTGTACTGATTCCTTTGATATACGACTGCATTTCTCCCGGTTT
Organism: uncultured Lentimicrobiaceae bacterium; assembly: GCA_964627945.1. Classification (GTDB taxonomy): domain Bacteria; phylum Bacteroidota; class Bacteroidia; order Bacteroidales; family F082; genus CAJBPB01. Next base: position 15,166 of record CAZVKW010000010.1, on the reverse strand, counting down.
GAAATAGTATCTGATGAACTTATCTGTAAAATTACAGGAAATAATCATGAATCGAACAAGGGTATTTCTGATCAGTAACGATTATATCATTGGTCCGAAACACAAATAAATATCCATTATTGAAAATTCCAATACAATATTAATCTCATATACTTGTTTTACAGTTCTTTACATATAAATATCCAGATGACTATAAGCAATGAACAATCCGGAAAATCAGCCATTATGAAACCCGGCATTCAGTAGGTCCCATTTATCTGCCCAAAGACATCATCGGAATTTCACAAGAAATCAAACAGAGGATTGATCAATGGAAAAAATCTTCTAAATTTGTTCCTTACAATTCTTACCCTGATTATGGTTTTTAGCAGCAGTTTGTTTCTCGTATATTTTCTTCCGGCTTTTCTGCTTACTTACTACTTAGTTCCCAAGAAGTTAAAGAATATCGTCATTCTTGTTTTCAGTATCTTCTTTTATAGCTGGGGAGCACCAAGGTTTATATTCGTCATTCTGGGAACTACATTCCTCGATTTTCATCTGGTAAAATGGATGTCGAATACAAAAAGCACCCTCCACCGACGGCTGATGTTAACCTTGTCGGTCTCAGTAAATTTGGGTCTGCTTTTCTATTTCAAGTACTCAAATTTCTTTGTCGAAAATGTAAACGCTGTGCTATCCGTTTTTGGCACTGGCAATATCAGCTGGACCAAACTGGTTCTTCCGATCGGGATTTCTTTTTATACTTTTGAAACTATTACCTATGTAGTAGATGTATATCGCAAGGTTCATAAACCACTCCATAATTTTTGGGATTACCAGTTGTATATTATCCTATTTCCCAAGCTGATAGCTGGCCCGATTATCCGATATCACGAACTTGCAGATCAGATCTCGGATCGCTCACAAAACGATACAATAGACAATAAACTCACGGGATTTTTCCGATTCGCGATCGGTCTGGGCAAAAAAGTAATGATTGCCAATCCTCTGGGAGCATACGCTGATATGGTGTTTGCAGGCAATATTCCTGATACTTCAAGTTTCACGCTCTGGATCGGGATTCTGGCTTATACATTCCAGATTTATTATGATTTCGCAGGCTATTCTGATATGGCAATCGGACTTTCGCGAATGATTGGTTTCGATATCATCGAAAATTTCAACAACCCGTATATTTCCCGTAATATCTCCGAATTCTGGCGTCGCTGGCATATGAGTCTGGGTCGTTGGATGCGGAATTACCTTTATTTGCCATTGGGTGGTAACCGGGTGAGCGCCAAACGATTGTATTTCAATCTCTGGATTGTTTTCCTTGTTTCCGGTTTATGGCACGGAGCCGCTTGGAATTTTATTGTCTGGGGCGCTTTTCATGGAACATTCTTAGTCGCTGACAGACTGTTTTTGCTGAAACTATATGAGAAAATAGGCAAGTTTCCAAGTGTTCTGATTACGTTCTTCATCACCATTATTGGATGGGTACTTTTCCGTGCCGATAGTATGACTCACGCATGGGATTTCATCAGTGGAATGTTTGCCTTCAGGGGCGGAGAAGAAATTTTTGTCAGTCGTCAGGTTTGGGTAATGCTGTCAATCGCTGCAGCCTTCGCCTTTATGGCTTATTTCCCATCGAACGAGCCCTGGCAGAATCATATTCTTGGCAAGGTTCACAAGACTAAAACCCTCGTTCTCATGACCTTAGGTGCGCTCGTACTGTTTGTACTCAGCCTTAGTTCAATCACTGCATCTGGCTTTAATCCCTTCATTTATTTCAGATTTTGATGAGAAAGAAGCTTCTGTTTGCCCTTTTGGTAATGATGTTTATCGTTTTGCTGTTTCCGGCAATTCAACAATTCGCTAATTTTCCGCGAGTTAGCCCACTCAAGGGAGCAGTTACTTTTCCCAAAATGCCAAATTTGAGTCTGGAAGGATATTTCAACGCCAGCCTACAGGACAGTATGGATAAATGGGTTGAAAATCATGTCGGTTTTCGTCCAGATCTGGTTCGGCTGCATAACCAGATTCAATATTCATTGTTTGATACGATCAGTGCCCGGGGTGTGATCTTTGGAAAGGATAATTACCTTTTCGAATACAATTATATCAAAGCCCTGTACGGATTGAATTTTGTCGGATATGACAAAATCACGAAAGATGCCCAGGAAACGCAATTTGTAAATAATTGGCTCACAGAACGTAATAAGCATTTATTGGTGGTTTTTGCTCCCGGAAAAGGTACTTTTTATGCTGATAAAATCCCTGAATCATATAAACCTGATTCAGTCATGGTAACAAACAATCAGATTTATACAAAGAAGTTCGCAGAAGATGGAATACCACTTATAGATGGAAACAATTATTTTCTGAGCATCAAAGATACATGCCGCTATGTTCTCTATCCAAAAAGTGGCATTCACTGGAGTTATTACGGCATGGGATTGATCTTTGACAGCATTCTCTCAAGCATGGAACAAATGCAGGGAAAACACTTTGTAGACTTTGGATTCAAAAAGATCGAAGTAAGCAAGAAGCTTCGTTCGCCCGATCAGGACCTTTGGGAAGGAATGAATATCTTCATCAAACCAAACGATCTAGCCATGCCCTATCCGGAATTCTCTTTCGAAAATCCGGACAAAGAGGCAAAGCCACGTGTGATTGTCGTTGCGGATAGTTATTACTGGCAATGGTTTGGAAACGGAAATGCCAACCGTGCATTTAAATCACATGATTTCTGGTACTACAACGCACAAGTTATTTCAGGAAGTGGAAAAGAAACCGTTGAACGACATAACGCTGATATTCTTGCCAGAGTTCTGGAGACCGATTTTATCATTTTGCTTCAAACCGATGCCAATATGGATCGTTACAGTTTCGGATTTATCCATGATTTGTATGAAGCGATTCAAAAAACAAGTTCTCTCAGTCAGGAAGACATTATGGCGATCGAAAAAATCATGCAAGGTATCCGCAGCAATGCAAATTATATGAAGATTATTGAAGAAAAAGCGATCAAACGTCATGTTCCTGTGGAAGAGGCACTCCGTGGAGATGCAATGTGGTTGTTCGAAAAAAGAAAATCCGAAAAAAAGTAATTTGATTTCAAGTTTACAATTCATCCCGCTTTTAAAAAGGATAATTTGCTGTTTAGGTGTTTTTCATACCTTTGTACGTTTTCAAATTTAACCTCCTAAAGGATTGTTCTGAGAAATAAACAGAATTTCGTGAAGGAAAATCATTCTAAAGCATGCCGTTTACCCTTTCTGTAATCATTCCTGCCTACAACGAAGAAAAAACCATTACGCAAATCCTGCAAAAAGTTGCAGATGTGGTTCTTATTGGTAGTCTTAACAAAGAAATCATCATTGTGGACGACTGTTCATCTGATCAGACTTCCAAAATTGTAAACGCGTTCATTGCATCAAAACCAAAACTGAAGATCAACTTATTCAGACAAAGCAAGAATCAGGGTAAAGGCGCAGCCATTCACAAAGGGATTGAGTTGGCCACAGGTGATTTCGTTATCGTTCAGGATGCAGATCTCGAATATGATCCTGAGGACTATAATATTCTCCTGAAACCTATCCTTGATGGTTTTGCAGATGTGGTTTACGGCTCACGTTTCATGGGTGGAAACCCACACCGGATTCTGTTTTTCTGGCATACTGTCGGGAACAAATTCCTCACTTTTCTGTCAAATATGTTCACCAATCTGAATCTGACGGATATGGAAACCTGCTATAAATTATTCAGGGCTCCAATAATTAAAAGCCTGAATCTCAAGGAAAAAAGATTCGGTTTTGAACCAGAAGTTACAGCTAAAATGTCGCGTATCAAGGGAATCCGTATTTACGAAGTTGGAATTTCCTATTACGGCCGCACCTATGACGAAGGCAAAAAAATCAAGGCTAGTGATGGTTTCAGAGCAATCTGGTGTATCCTGAGATATAACTTTCTTGCCCGAAAAAAATAAGGACAGAGTACTATTTCACTTCAGGAACAAGTAACTCAACGCTCACATTTTCAATATAAACGGAATGCGTACCTCGCAACCAGAAAGTGGTTCGGAATGGATCATCGTTTGATAGAACTTCTGGAGTCAGATAATACATTTCCACCTCATTCCATTGATTTACCTTCAGCTCATCTTTCGTATAGGTATGCCCGTAGTATTGATACGCAATGCCCAAATGGGTGAAAGTAGCGGTGAAAGTGAGCGGATTCTCATTAGCAGGTTTTGTAATAAAAACCTTTGCCCTAATTTTTAGAATACCAAACTCACTGACTGACAACTGATTATAAATAATATCAAATGGAGGAGAAAACGGCTTTTTGGGATTCAGTTCGGCAACTTTTCCCTGATAATCCGGCAAAATACTACTATCCGGAAGTATGCCATTTTCTTCGAAAGTAAGCTGACCCAACATCCGGGATGAAAACTTCCTTCCGGATTTCAGAATCTGCTCAGGTGTTAAGGATCTGTCAATCAGAAGTAAGTCATTTGCACCTGCCGGGATTTGTGTTTTCAGAAATACAGCTTTATAATACTCTTTTGTCATCCGCGAACTGTTGATGGTTCCATTGATAATCTGCAGAAACTGAATTACAGAGAAATACACAAAAAACACGAACAATATGATGCTGAGCACTTTCACCCATAATTTTCTTTCGAGAACAAACTGAATAAAAAAACCAAGTGGAATCATTAGAATGGCATAGGATTGAAGAAAAGCACGGTAACCATAGCTTATCAGACTTGTGAATGAAGCTATTATAAGCAGGTTTAAAAGAAGAAATGTTAGAAAAGGCAAAGCCAGCCGGATTTGTTTTCTTACCATCCACCATAATCCTGCGATAGAAAATACCATGAGCGGTGCGTAAACAAACCAACCTTTGCGGAAACTGAACAAAACCCAGGCAAAACGCGGATTCGAAAAATCAAGGGTAGATTGGGGATCAGTATAGGTGGTGATAAATATTTTGCCCGTATAATGATAATAATAAAGCATTTGGGGAATTCCCATCAGGATCACCGTGGCGATCAGCAGAACAAAATGCACTCTGTTTTCCCAAATAAGCCCGATTTTAGTCAGGAAGGATTCCTTTCCACTGATATTCCAGAATAATGGAATACAAACCGCAATGATCTCGCTGGGTCGCGAAACAATGATCAATCCCAAAGCCAGACCAATAAGCATGGCCGTTCTTTTCTGCGGTTTTTTGTGCCATCTAATTGTATACCAAAGCAATACTGAATAAAGTGTAAACAGAATTGTATGCGGTGCACCGGCATCGAAGGTGGTCCAGAAGAATAGGTTAGTACCTAAATACAAAGCTAAAAGTGTGAAAACAGTTGTTTTCTCATCAAAGAAATGCAATAGGATTTTCCTCGCATACCACAATCCGACTGAAACATAAAAAAATGCAGCGATAGCCATTGCAAACTGATACGGAAATGAAAAACCATCGGCCGGATAAGAACCCACCAAAGCGATCAGATGACCCAGAAAGAAGAATGGAGAAAGAAGCATTGCCATCCCGCTAAAAAACCTGATCAGGTTATAATCACCGGATTTTTGAAGCTGATAAAACATCGGGGTGTTGTGGTAGGTAGCATTGATCTGTTCCAGCCAGCTGATATCGCTGATTGCCGGATCATGATAAATAAAGGTAGCCGGAAGATAGAGGTACAATCCAAAATAATCATAGCTGAGAATATTTTTTTGAGGCATGGAAAACTTCATAACACCCAGCAATACAATAAGTAACCACACAATAAGTATTGAGGGTTTTGATAATGAGAATTTTCCGGTATTTATCATTTCTTAAAAATTGATATTCAACTATTTTGCATTTACGGGTAAGTATTCATAAACACCTATTCTGGCTTTTTGCATGTCAGGAATCGTAAGCAAATCATAGAAATTCCCATAAGGTTTCAGTTTTAGAAACTGATGCCAGTAAGCTTCTTTAGTCATTCCCACATAATGCATACTTCCAAAATAATATTGCCTTGTCTGAAAAAGATTAAACGAAATTAATACAGCTATCATGAGAAAAAGCGGAATTCTGGAAAACCAGTGTGACCTGTTCATTGCCCATTGAACAAATGCGGCAAATCCAAGCGAATAGAAAGCGTAAGTCTCAACATAAGCCCGCATCCCGAAGCCACCTCCATACCACCATGACCACCATGAAGAAACCACATAAATATTAAGAATCGTGAAAATGACCAATGGAACAAGCATTCCACGTTTTTGCTTCCACATGAAAAACAAGCCTGCGAAAACAAGTATCATCATCGGTGTATAAATTAGCCAGCCTTTGCGATAGCTGAATAAATTATTGAATATCTGAGGATTACCAAAGAAAAACCGGGATTCTTCACCATATCCGTAAAAAAAGAAGGTGCCAGTGAGATATTTCCAGTAAATCAATTGTGGAATCCAGATGATAAAAGCAAAAAGGAGAATTATAATCAGATGAACATAATGTTTTCTATACAAGCTCCACTTACCTTTAAAACTCTGTATATCAGAAATATTCCAAAACACAAAAACCAATCCGGCCAGAATATTTGATGGTCTGACAAGCACGATTAAACCAATCGTCAATCCAAGTAAAATGGCATATTTCGATTTTGGATTTTCGTTCCAAAGAATGGTGAGATATAAAAAAACTGTAAATAGAAAGAAACTGTACAAATGGCTCATCGTCACCTCATGCGTTACATAATGACCCAGATTTGTTCCTAAAACAATCATAATCAAACTAATAGCTGTAGCAATAGATGAAAAATAACGCAACAAAATCCTCTTAAGAAAAAACAATGAGATGATAAGATATACGATTCCACCAACGATCAGGCCGACTCGATACGGGGGACTAAATCCATCGGAGTCATCGCCTTGAAGGAGCATGATCATTCTGGTTATCAGGAAAGAAGGCGCATACAGCATCGACATTCCCATTGTAACCATAATCACATTTTTATTCACTGGTGAAATTACCGGCCAGAACTTATCGCGATAATTATCGGGATTTTCAAAAACAAAATCAAGTGTAATATCGTGATATATGAAGGTTGCTGGAAGATATGCATAATAATGCAGAACATCTTTTGAAATGATTTTATCATTCCGCTTCCAATACCCGATATGGATTGTATAAATTGAAACAACTAGAAAAACTATAAGGATACTCAAATCGGGCAAAAAGTTCCTGGAACGAAACCACATCACCAGATCGACCTTATTTTTAAGCATTGTTCATCAGATTTGTCTTTCATGAATTTTGCAGAAAAACTATCTTTCGGTATATTGTTTTTCGTAATATTTCAGGTAGTTACCAGATGTTACTTCATCCAACCAGTCCTGATTTCCAAGATACCATTCGATCGTTAGACGAATACCTTCTTCAAACTGCAGCGAAGGAACCCAGCCCAATTCATTTTGCAATTTTGTTGAATCAATGGCATATCTGAGATCATGACCAGCCCTGTCTTTCACATAGGAAATCAGTTTTTCGGAAGTCCCGGTTTCACGGCCCAATTTTTCATCCATCACCTTGCACATGAGCTTGATCAGACTGATGTTGGTCCATTCATTATGTCCGCCAATATTATAGGTCTGTCCATTTCCGCCCTGATGATAAATCACGTCAATGGCACGGGCATGATCCACAACATAGAGCCAGTCGCGGATATTTTCGCCCTTACCGTACACAGGAAGTGGTTTGTTATTGCGTATATTATTGATAAACAACGGGATAAGTTTTTCTGGAAACTGATTCGGACCATAATTGTTCGAACAATTTGAAATGACGACAGGCATTCCGAAGGTATCATGATATGCTCGTACAAGATGATCGCTGCTGGCTTTTGAAGCCGAATACGGACTATGAGGATCGTATGCCGTTGTTTCGGTAAACAATCCTGTTTCACCCAAAGAACCATAAACCTCATCTGTTGAGATATGATAAAAGCGTTTCCCTTCAAAATTGCCGTTCCAGGTATGTTTGAAGGCATTCAGAAGGTTCACCGTGCCAACAATATTGGTCATAATAAACTCCATCGGGTTCGCAATCGAACGATCAACATGCGATTCGGCAGCGAGATGGATTACCCCTTCAAACTTATACTCAGCAAAGAGTTTCATAATATGCTCACCATCAACAATATCTGCTTTGATAAAATGATAGTTAGAACAATTTTCAACATCTTTCAGATTAAACAAATTACCAGCATAGGTAAGAGCATCGAGATTATAGATTTGATAATCAGGATATTTGTTTACAAAAAGTCGCACAACATGCGAACCAATGAAACCAGCGCCGCCGGTGATAAGGATATTTTTCATAGTAAGAATATATTTTTCTATTATTTTTAACCGCAAAGAACGCCAAGATTAAGCAGAGGGCCGCAGAAAAAGCTTCATTCGAAAATGTCAGAAAAAAATAATTCAATTCTACTCTGCGAACTTTGCGCCTACTTTGCAATCTCTGCGGTTACTTTTTACTTTACTTTCACTTTCAGAGTTTGTTAACCAATCTTTTTATACCATGAACTAACTTCAGAACATTAAAATTAATCAATAATCCCAACTTACAATCAGATAGCTTTAAATATGTCAATACCTGTGCAATATGTATTTCATTAATTGCCTCAACCGATTTTAACTCAATTATTACTTTTCTTTCAACTATCAAATCAACACGATATCCGGCATCTAATTTCACTTCTTTATAAATTAAAGGCAAAGGTCTCTGTCTTTCAACGAATAAACCATTCAATTCCAATTCATAAGCAAGACAATCCAAATAAGCACTTTCCAATAAACCAGGTCCTAGAGATTTATGTACCTCTATCGCACACCCAATAATCTTTTCCGAAATTTCGTTTTCAGTCATTGTTGTGAATCCCAATATGATAATTTGGCATAAAACTACTTGTAAAAAGAACTTCCATTATAACGATAGTGAATAAATTAGATATTTTTCTCCCGGTATACTTTCTCCCACTTCCAAGCAGAAGCCGTCATTTCATCCACAGTTTTCATGGCTTTCCATCCCAATTCTTCGTTTGAGAAAGTTGGATCAGCCCATACTTTTTCCACATCACCAGCCCTGCGGCCAACGATTTTATAATTCAGTTTTTCGCCTGAAACCCGCTCAAACGACTTAATTACCTCTAGAACCGATAATCCTGTTCCTGTTCCAAGGTTAAACACCTCAAAGCTTTTCTTCATTTTTTTACCAATCATCCGCTTCACCGCCACAACATGAGCCAAAGCAAGATCGACAACATGAATATAATCCCTTACGGCTGTTCCATCGGGAGTATTGTAATCATCACCAAATACACTTAATTGCTGACGAATTCCTATTGCAGTCTGTGTGATAAACGGAACAAGATTGTTGGGCACTCCGAGCGGCAATTCGCCGATTTTAGCCGTTTCATGTGCACCGATCGGATTGAAATAACGCAGTGCAATAGCGTGAACATCCGAAGAATTGATAGTGTCCAGGATTACTTCTTCCGAAATTTGTTTGGTGTTTCCATATGGAGATTCAGCCTTTTTAATAGGTGCCTTTTCCGAAACCGGAAGTTCGTCAGGCTGACCATAAACTGTACAGGATGAGGAGAATACAAGGTTTGGAATCTTGTATTCGATCATGCTTTCGAGAATATTCATCAACGAAACCAGATTGTTGCGATAATATTTCAAGGGTTTTTCAACAGATTCGCCTACTGCCTTGAAAGCGGCAAAATGAATAACTCCCTGAAGGTCCTGATGTCTTTTAAAGAAGTCAGCAGTACGTTCCCGGTCGATCAGATCGAACTGTTCAAACTCAGGCCTGATGCCTGTTATTGAAGTGATGGCATCAATTACACCAATTTGTGAATTGGAAAGGTTATCAATGATAACTACCTCAAAACCTTGCTTTTGCAGTTCAACTACAGTATGAGAACCTATATAACCTGAACCGCCTGTAACCAATATTTTCATAGCTGTTTTTGTTGTAAAGATATGAAATTGATTACGAAAATGGATAATTAATCGATAATCAAAACACTTCTGTTTACCGACCACTAAAACCTGCTCGTTGGATCAAAAAAAATTCTGTTTTAGGCTTTCCGAACCCTGTTTCCCTCAAGATGATAAACCTCAGCGCTTTCTTCGCAGACAGCCTTACCGCTATCATCAAAATGTAATCGCTGACCAAATTCACTCATCCATCCGATCTGTCGTGCCGGATTGCCAACAACCAGTGCATATGCAGGAACTTCTTTGGTAACAACAGCACCAGCACCTATAAAGGCAAATTCACCAATATCATTGCCACAAACAATTGTCGCATTTGCGCCTATCGAAGCTCCTTTTCTGACAATGGTTTTTGCGTATTCACTTTTGCGGTTTACCGCGCTGCGTGGATTAATCACATTGGTAAACACCATCGATGGTCCAAGAAAAACATCATCTTCACAAATAACTCCGGTGTAAATGGAGACATTATTTTGAATTTTCACATTTTTTCCGAGAATAACATCCGGTGAAACAACCACATTTTGTCCGATATTACAGTGCTCGCCAATAACACAGCGCGGCATAATATGGGAGAAATGCCAGATTTTTGTTCCGGCTCCTATGCTGCATCCTTCATCGATAACAGCTGTTTCATGGGCGAAGTAGGGAAGAGTGTTTTCCATAAGTGTAATTATTTTTAGAGTGCCTTGAGTACTTAGAGTATTTAAAGTACTTAGAGTACTTAGAGTATTGAAAGTACATAAAGTGCTCAAAGTTCTTAGTGTAAAAAGTATAAAGGGGTTATAATACTGATATTCAAATAATTATTTATGTTTTGAAGAATTTGAAATTGATGTAAAGAGTGCTAAAAGTTCATTGGCTTCTTTTAAATTTATCTCAGTTTTTTCATAATTTATCCAATTCATTTAAGACAAACTCTCTAGCCAATACACTGTTTCATTTGACTCGCTTTCACAAATCTTAATCTTACTAATAAAATCAGCTTTCTTCTGGATCTGTTAGCATCCCTGTAGTTTGCACCAATACTTGTTGCCGACTTAGTTAACTGATTTCTAATCACTTTTGATTCAACAGAATAAGGAATCTCGGAACAAAGCTGAATAATATCAATAGCAAACATTTTAGTTCTCTTCTCTAAATAAAGACCAAACTCCTTATTTTCCATTGACTAATAACTAAATTAAATACCAATCCAGCTTAATGATAATTACAACAAATTAAAAAAATCATTGTCATGTAAATACATCATGCACTCCAAGTACTTTAGTCACTGTAAGTACTCTAAGTACTTCTTAACTCACTCCTTCAAGAACGGCATCCACCACATACTGAAGGGTTTCAACATCAAACTCTGTGTGGATTGGTAACGAGAAGACGGTTCTGCAAAGTTCTTCAGTAACAGGGAAATCTCCACTCTTATATCGGGGATCGAGATATGCTTTTTGTTCGTGCAATGGAACCGGATAATAAATGGCACTCGAAATTCCCTTTGATTGCAGATGATCCATCAGTTTCTGGCGATCAACTTCTTCGGTGACCAATGTATATTGATGGAAAACATGCGTTGTGAAATCAGAGGTTACCGGAGTTTTCAATTTGCTGCATGATGCAAATGCATTGTTATAAAAATTTGCAGCAAACAGACGGGCTTCTGCATACTCGTCCAGATGTTTGAGTTTAATATCAAGAATGGCAGCTTGAATGCTATCCAAACGTGAATTAACACCCACATAATCATGATAATAACGAACAACCATTCCATGATTTACCACAACACGCATCTGGGCTGCAAGTGCATCATCATTGGTGAAAATGGCACCACCATCACCATAGCAACCCAGGTTTTTCGACGGGAAGAAAGATGTGCAACCAATATGACCAATGGTCCCGGCTTTTTTCACTGATCCATCTTTCGAACGATAATCAGCACCAATTGCCTGCGCATTGTCCTCAATCACGAACAAATTATATTTATGAGCAATTTCCATCACAGCATCCATATCTGAACACTGTCCGAAAAGGTGAACCGGAACAATAGCTTTTGTTTTTGGTGTTATGGCACGTTCAATAGCTTCAGGATCAATATTATATGTATCGGGGAGAACATCAACCAATACAGGAGTCAGGTGCAGCAAAGCAATTACTTCGGCTGTTGCAATGAAAGTGAAAGAGGTTGTGATAACTTCGTCGCCCGGTTGCAGATTCAAAGCCATCATGGCTACCTGGAGCGCATCAGTTCCGTTGGCACATGGGATTACATGCTTTATTCCAAGGTATTTCTCGAGATTAGCCTGAAATTTCTTTACAGCCGGACCATTGATAAATGAAGCATTCGTAAGGATCTCTGCAATCGCAGCATCCACTTCGGGTTTAATTTTATTATACTGACCTACCAGGTCAACCATCGGAACTTGTTTCATACAAAATTGTTTTTTAAATTTTCGGCAAATGTATTGATAATAAATTAACAGTAAAATCCAGGCCTTATTGTATTTTCAGATTTTCGTTCATAGTTCATTACTAATCAGATGTTTTCCTTATTGCTTTTTAGTATTTGAAAGAGTAATTCCCTTGCCCGAAACAGCTGCGCTTTAACTGTTCCAAGAGGTAAATCGAGTTGATGCGCAATCTCTTCATAGCTAAGTTCTTCAAAATAACGAAGTTCGACCAGCAAGCGGTAATGTGGTTTTAGTCGTCGCACAACTTCCCGCATCAATTTGATCTTTTGATCGTTAATAATATTTTCCTCCGGATCCGGTCCTGAAGAGGCCGTCGAACGGGCAAAAGCAGAATATGAACCGATCTCGATTTCTGAACTTCTGTTAAGGGCATCGCGGCGGGTATGCCGGATAAAATCAATGCAATTATTTGCTGCTATGCGGAACAACCAGGTACTGAATGCGTAATCAGGAGTATATTGATCCAGTTTACGGAAAGCCTTACCAAATGCCTCAATCGTAAGATCTTCAGCATCAGTAGCATTCCCCGACATTTTTAGCATCAGAAAATAGATGGAATCGCGATAAAACTGCAGAAGGTCGGCATATGCCTGTTGATCAGATCCCTCTATCGCCCGCATAACAAGCTGATAATCACGCTGACCTTTCTCAGAAAGATGTGCGCTCACTTCCATATCGCCTGCTTGGAAAACAGATTTGTAAAGGCAAGGATGGGATTAAAAAACATGAAAAACAACTCGGCAAGCGGTGTCAAAATCCAGATTGACTTTTCACCCAGACGTTTGGAAGCACCACCAAAAATGATCAACTGGTTGATGAGTCTGAACCCGATCATAGCTGTCGGAACCGCAAAATGTACCGGCAAAAAGAAGAGGCCTGCTGCTGAAGCATAGAAGATAAATGGAAGAATTGCATAAAGGCCCAGTTTGAACTTAACGCTTTTACGATAAAATTTTCCTGTTGTCAAATGACGTCTTTTTTGACGAATCCATGCTGAGAATGACTTCTTTGGATCGGAATATGTACGTGATTCCTCGCATATAACAATGCGTGTATTGCGTTTGTTTGCTACTTCAGCAACAAAAAGATCGTCGTCTCCTGAAGAAATTCCATAATGCGCAGTGAAGCCTTTGTTTTTATAAAACAGTTTTCTTTCGTACGACAAATTGCGGCCAACACCCATATAAGGTGCGCCTGCCAGTGCATAGGAGAGATATTGCATCGCGATATGCAAGGTATCAAAGCGGATGAGAAGATTCAACATTCCGAATTTCTTCCTGTAAGGCCCATATCCAAGAACCATTTCTGTTTTATCCTGATAGGCAGAAACAATTCCCTTGATCCACTGATCACTGGCCGGTGTACAATCTGCATCCGTCAGAACGAGTCTTTCATGTCGTGCAGATTTAATCCCGATACTCAGGGGAAATTTCTTTCCGTGGAAAAAATTCAGGCTCTGCCGGATATGTACCACATTCAGTCGTGGTTCAACCCGTGCCATGTCAGTGAGCAGCTCCTCTGTTCCGTCATCACTACAATCGTTGACAACAACTACTTCAAAATCAGGATAATCCTGTGAAAGGATCAGAGGAAGGTTTATTTCAAGGTTCAAATATTCATTCCGGGCACTGATAACCACAGAAATCGGTGGCAAAAAGTAAGAAAGATCCTTGTTTTTCTTGTGCTTGAAAAAACTCAGACGTGAAAACACAGCCCAGTAATAGATCAACTGCACAAGAAGGCTTGATCCGGCAATTCCTAAAACAATATATGTCAGTGGTTTAAGGTATATCTCGAACAAATCGGTAGCGTATTTGGAAAGGCAAAATTATCGAATCCAACGAGATAAACCCTATCTTTGCCAAAAAATGTGCGGATGGATTTTACATTGATTGGCCGTGATCCCGGTTCATCGGCCAGAGCCGGTTTGTTACAAACGGATCATGGCGAGATTGAAACACCAATTTTTATGCCTGTCGGGACAGCAGGAACAGTGAAAGCGGTTCACCAGCGCGAATTAAAAGACGATATTCAGGCACAAATCATTCTCGGAAACACCTATCATTTGTATCTCCGACCTGGCACCGGCATTCTGCAAAAAGCAGGTGGTCTACACCATTTCAATGGCTGGGACAAACCCATTCTCACAGATAGTGGTGGTTATCAGGTATATTCACTCAGCGCCAGACGAAAACTAAATCAGGAAGGCGTCACATTTCAATCGCATATTGATGGCTCGAGGCACCTTTTTACTCCTGAAAGGGTGATGGAAATTCAGCGAGCGATCGGAGCCGATATCATCATGGCATTTGATGAATGCACTCCCTATCCCTGCGATTATCGTTATGCTGCCAATTCACTCGAAATCACAAATCACTGGCTATCACGTTGTATCAAACATCTCGAAACTACACCTCCTTTATACGGATATCATCAGAGCCTCTTCCCGATTGTTCAGGGAAGCACCTATCGCGATTTGCGCATTCAGTCGGCCGAATTTGTAGCCGCTGCAGGAGCCAACGGCAACGCAATCGGTGGATTGTCGGTGGGCGAGCCGCACGAAATGATGTATGAAATGACGGAATTGGTGTGCGGGATACTTCCACAGGATAAACCACGTTATCTGATGGGTGTGGGAACGCCGGCAAACATTCTCGAAAGCATTGC
>CAZVKW010000009.1:26273-43147 GCA_964627945.1 uncultured Lentimicrobiaceae bacterium | reverse complement strand
CCGCCATAAAAGAATGCTAATCCGGGAGTCATGAGCATTACCAGACTGGTAGCCAGCAACATAAACCCGGTTGAACCTGTGTCGATCATAAAAGTTAGTTTAAATGGTTAAATATTATTGATTCAAAGTGATTCCAAGTACAAAATAGGCAGCCGATGCCTGAGGATTGAAGATCAGAGAAGCCTTCACCGGAAGTTTAAAGCTTTCTGTAATTGTGATTTCGCGGCTGGCTGAAAGGCCGAGATTTACAACACCCATTGTATTTCCATAAGCACCGGCAGCAGGAGTAAATCCGATGAAAACATCTGAACTGACTTCTTTTACTTTAAAAGAATATCCGGCTTCGAGATAGGTTGAGAAATATGTGTCATTAGCGGCATCTTTTTCAGTATCAAATCCCCAGCGTTTGTCGTTGCCATAGAAGAACATATTTGCCTGAATCCAGAAAGGAAAATCACCTGCATTTTTATAAGTAAGATTGGCTTCTAAAGTGTGGGAAGTTGTGGTATCCTTATACACAAAATAATGTGTGTCGGGCGAGGCCGGAGCTCCGGTTAAAGAAGGAACGTAATAGTCGGTCAGTGCGATGCTGAAACTCTTGAAAGTGTACTTTGCATAAAGGTCCAGTTCTTTGTAGAAGCTATTGGTTGCATAAGCTCCCCAGGCTCCGACTTCAAAATTTCCACAAACCAGCGACATTGTCGGCTGGATGCTCGGTGAATCACCAAAATCGGTTCCTCTCCACACATAGCGGCTCACAAGATCAGCACTAACATTAAGTTTGACTTGATTTTCGTTTTTGTCAACTGATTGATTTTGTGCAACAATCAAATTGGAAAACAGTAAAAAACATGCTAACAAACATGATTTAAATTTGAATGTAAATATCATAAATACAGTATTTTAAGTTTATCCAAATGTAGAAAGGAGGCCCGAGGCCTGCAATAGGATAAAACTGTATTTATCTATAGGGAAATCGATTAGGGAATAGGTGAAATCCCTATGAGGTAGATGTTACACTTCGATAATCTTATGCGTAACTGCGTAAAGAACCAGTTCTGCCGTGTTTTTCAGTTTCAGCTTCTGCATGATATGGTTTTTGTGGGCATCCACCGTTTTCGGACTGATAAACAACATTTCTGCAACCTCTTTGTGACTGATTCCTGTTGCAACAAGTTTCAGGATTTCTATTTCACGAAGTGTAAGTTCTTCGTTTACAAGTAGATTCTGATCTGTTCTGGTTTTTTTTATGAAGCTTTTCATAAAATTCTCCGAAACCGATTTGCTGTAATATTCTCCTCCGGCCATAAGACTCTGAATGGCCTCAAACAATTCTGCTTTTGAAGTATCTTTGGGTAAATAAGCCTTTGCTCCGGCATGAACGGCATTCAACACAAATTCCTCATTAGTGTGCATCGAAAGAATCATAATCCGTATTTCAGGATATAAATTGTGAATCAGCTTTGTGAGTTCGATTCCTGATAAACCCGGCATTGAAATATCTAGAATAAGCACATCTGGCTGATTACTTTTAAGAAGTTCCATCAATTCATTCCCGTCTGATCCTTCTCCAATAATCTGTATTTCAGTGTTTTCATTCAAGAGTGCCTTCATTCCGTCTCTGAAAATTCGATGGTCGTCGGCTAAGATAATCGTGATTTTTTTTGTCATGATTTCATGGGTATTTTAATACTGATTCTGGTTCCGTTTTCCGGGCTTGATTGCATATTACAAACGCCATCCAGTAAATCTACACGTTGCCTGATATTGGTGAGCCCGTTTCCGTGTGCATTCAATTGTTGCATTTCAAAGCCTTTTCCATTATCAGTAAAAGTGAGATAAACAAAATCTTCAAAGACATACATTGTCGCAGAGGCTTTTGTTGCAGCAGCATGTTTCACGGTATTGTTGATCGCTTCCTGTGCGATACGATAAAAGTAAATCTGAATGCGTTTGTCGAGATTCTGTGGAATATCCTGACTCCTGAACGAAAATTCAGTTGTGGTATGGCTGCTGGTTTCCCGGCATAAATTATGCATCGCCTGCTCGATACCAAAAGCCTGAAGCACAGGCGGCATCAGGTCATTGGTTATCTGCCTGATCTCCTGAATCGTGCTTTTCAACAGTTCACGCGTTTCATCGATGGTCTGTTGTTTCTGGTTGTTTTCCTGATTATTGGCCTGTTCAAGTTTCAGATTTACAGCGAGTAAGGATTGTCCCAGACTATCATGAAGGTCACGTGATAGTCGCTGACGTTCCATTTCCTGTCCATCGATCAGCGAACTGAACCGCTTCGTCTTTTCGTCTTCAATCTCTTTTTTCTGTGCAAGGAGTTGTTGCGACATCTGGTTGAAGGTTTCGGTGAGTGAGCCTATTTCGTCCGTTGATGTTACCTTGAGCTGAATATCAAAATTTCCTTCACCAATCTGTTCACTCGCTCTTTGAAGCCGTTTAAGTGGAAGAATGATTTTTCTGGCAACCAAAAAGGCAAATAGAAAAATAGCGGAAGCAATCAGAACACTGATTAGCAGAATGCTGTTTCGAATGGAGTCAACTGGTTTCATCGCTTCGCTGAAATCCATTTCTGCCAAAAGAACCCAGTCAAGACTTTCGATTTTTACTTTTCCGAAAGAACTCAAACAATGAATATTTCTGTAATCATCGATAATGGCTGTTCCGGTTTCACCTTTGCTTGCCCGATGAACTGCTTCGCTATGAACCACTTGCTTTAAAACAGCATCATCCCTGAACCGGCTGCTGCTCCGCATAAGATAATCGCTGCCGACCAGATAGGTTTCACCACTTTTCCCGAGGCCATTATCGGGTGTCTGACTTACCATGATCGAATTTATCGCCTGATGCGGAATTTCAAGGATCAGAACGATATGTGTCGCAGGAATTCTGCTTGCCAGAAATAAGCTCAGTTTTTCAGGTTGAATGTCCAGAAAAACAGCTTTTGAGTCTGGATTTGGGTCATCTGAAACGGAACGAATATATCGTTCAAATTCGACTGATATTTTATTCCCGAATACAATCGCATCATCTGAGCGATCTTGCTGTATGATTCCTGTTTCCGGTAAATACAGCTGTATACCCTGAAAATACTGGCTGTTGATCCTTGCTCTGCAAAGCTTGAAAAAAGCATCAGCCTGACCTGTTTCAGATATTATTTCGGCTGAATTCAGCTGTTTCACTATTTCGGATGAATTAGCTAACTGAAGCATTTCGGTTTTTCGGTCGCGGAAAAAACTCTCCAGCTGATTTGTCTTTTCTAGGCGGAGTGAAATTAACTGATCGAATGTTCGGTCAATAAGTGCTTGTTTTGTAATATAATAGGTGATCGATCCGATAATGATGATGACGATGATTCCGGCGGTAACAAAATACAGAATTAGTTTTTCCGAAATCGAAATGTTTTTCATCAGTTCTTTCTGGCTATTGTACAAAGTTATCCGATTTCATTGATTGTGCGCTGTGTCCCGGAATTTACATGACACAAAAAAAGGAGGAAAGCAATTCTCTCCTCCTGTTCATTGTAGTGAATAAACATTATTCCATATGGGGATAAGGGAAATCCACTGCAGGAATAAATGTTTCCTTGATGGTGCGCGGACTCACCCAGCGCAAAAGATTTAAATTTCCACCTGCTTTGTCGTTGGTGCCCGATCCACGCGATCCGCCGAAAGGCTGTAAACCTACCATGGCTCCGGTTGGTTTGTCGTTGATGTAGAAATTACCTGCTGCATAACGCAAAATCTGACAGGCCTGAATCATGGCATATTTATCGTTTGAGAAAATAGCTCCGGTAAGTGCATATGGTGAGGTCGCATCACAGAGTTTCAGGGTTTCTTCGTATTTGTCATCCTCATATATGTAGATCGTCATGACAGGTCCGAAAATCTCCTCTTCCATGGTTTTAAATCGTGGGTTTGTCGTAAGGATGATCGTCGGCTGAACAAAATATCCTTCCGATTTATCTCCTGTTCCACCAGTAATTATCTCAGCGTCAGGAGATTGTTTAGCAAATTCGATATAACTCATGATATTATCAAAGGAGTTTTCATCGATTACAGCATTCATAAAATTTTCTAAATCAGCAACATCACCCATTTTAATACGGTCAGCCTGACTGATAATCAATGGTTTTACTTCCTTCCACATCGACTCTGGCAGGTAAGCCCGCGAAGCTGCCGAACATTTTTGTCCCTGATATTCAAATGCTCCCCGGATAATGGCTGTTGCAACTGCTGCCGGATCTGCTGATTGATGCACGAAAATAAAGTCTTTGCCTCCTGTTTCACCTACCAGCTTTGGATAAGATTTATAACTCATGAGGTTTTCTGACAATCCTCTCCACAATTGGTTAAAGGTGCCGTTTGAACCTGTAAAATGAATTCCTGCGAGATCCTTATGCTTCAATACTGTTGTTCCGATCAGGGAACCTGGTCCGGGAACGAAATTGATGACACCAGCAGGAAGTCCGGCTTCCATGAAGATTTTCATCAGGTAATAATTTGAAAGAAGTGAGGTCGTAGCTGGTTTCCAAACAGTTGTGTTTCCCATTAAGGCAACCGACATATTGAGGTTGGAAGCAATTGCAGTGAAATTGAAAGGTGAGACTGTGAAAATAAAACCTTCCAAAGCCCTGTATTCCATACGGTTCATCTGTCCGAACTCAGATTTTGGTTGGTCTTCATAAATCTGAGATGCGAAATAAACGTTATAACGAAGAAAATCAATTATTTCACATGCGGCATCTATTTCGGCCTGATATACACTTTTATCCTGACCAAGCATCGTGGAGGCGACCAGCAGGCTGCGATATTTTTTTGAAATGAGTTCTGCAACCCTCAGCATGACTGATGATCTTTCAATCCATGAAATATTTTCCCATTTATCTTTGGCAGTCAGGGCGGCTTCAATAGCCATATTCACTTCTTTTTCGCCGGCCATATGATAGGTCGCCAAAACATGCTTATGATCATGGGGCATCACAACTTTACCGATTTTACCCGTTCGGATTTCCTTTCCGCCAATAATCAGCGGAATTTCAATCTGTTGCTTACTAAGTCTTTTGAGTTCAGCCTTCACAGCAATTCGTTCCGGACTTCCGGGGGCATATTGATGAATAGGTTCGTTCTGTGGACTGTCGAATGAAAATATAGCGTTATTCATATTGGAGATTTGGTATTAAGCGAGTTGCAAAATAATGCAACTCGGTGCAAATTTAGAATTTTATCCAAGATGATAACAAGTGAAGATTACAATTGTTTGATCTCTTTCAGAGTTTGTGCAAGTGCTTGCTGGATAAATGAATCATATTGTTCATGGAAATGATCAAAGGCTTTCACAATGGCCTGACCCTGAGAGGTTAGAACAGTCTTTCCACCAGACAGGCCACCTCGTTGACGTTCAATTATTTGAAAGCCAAGCATTTTTTCAATCTTGTTCAGATTATCCCATGTTTTGCGGTAGGTGAGTTCATGAATTTTCATGGCTTCTTTCAACGAACCTGTTTCATGAATCGTCTTCAACAATCTGCATTTCCCATCACCGAGAACACCGAGATTATCATCGTTTTCGAGCCAGATTTTGAATTTCAGACTTAGGTTTTCCATAAAGGATATTTCCAATTTGTTCCGCATGCAAATGTACATGAATCTGAGTGCTTTCCATCATCAAACTGGGTTTCATTGCTGAATCGGACCTGAAATTGATGTTGTTTTGCTTACTTTTGGAAAAAAAACAAGTATGGGAAAACAAAAACTTATTTTCAGAGAAATAAAATCCTACATCATCATTACGATCGCTTTGTTTATCATGGCTTTAGGCTGGACAGGTTTCCTGATTCCGAATGAAATTATCGGTGGCGGGGTAAACGGGATCGCTACCCTTTTATTCTGGTCGACGGGTCTTTCGACCGGTGTTACGATCATTGCTGTTAATTTCGTATTGATTATCATAGCGTTACGTATTATTGGATCGGGTTTCGGTGTGAAAACGGTTTATTCAATACTGGCTTTGTCCGCAATGTTTTCTGTTCTTCAGTACTATATCAAAACGCCTTTTGTAACAGATAAATTTCTCGCCGCTATTGTGGGAGGAATCATGGGAGGAAGCAGCATCGGATTGGTATTTACACAGGGAAGTAGTACGGGAGGAACTGATATTGTGGCACTTATCGTGAATAAATATCGGAATATCAGTCCTGGAAAAATTATTTTATTATTGGATGTCTTCATTATTTCGAGTTCGTTTTTGCTTTTCAGAAGCATCGAAACCCTTGTTTATGGTTTTGTCGTGATGGGTGTTTCTAGCTACACAATCGATCTTGTTCTTACTGGAAACAAGCAATCAGTACAGTTATTTATTTTTTCAAAAAAGCCGCAGCAAATAGCTGACCGCATTGGTAAGGAAACGGGACGAGGAATTACATTTATCCGTGGAACAGGCTGGTACACAAAATCAGAACATAATATTCTGATGGTGGTTGTGAAGAAGATGGAGTCAACGCAGCTATTCCGAATCATCAAAGAAGAAGATCCGGATGCATTTGTAACATTGAATACAGTAATGGGCGTTTTTGGAAAAGGATTTGACGAAATAAGGTAAATTTCATACAAGCTGACTAAACATAAAAAAAGCAGCCTTTTGGGCTGCTTTTTTGTTTTGAAGGGTGTGTTAAACCAATTTGTGTTTTGCAACAAATTCTGTAAGAACTTCGTCAAGATTTGGATATCCAATTTCCTGCAGATCATAATAAACGCGGGTATTTGGCTTGTTGATTTTCACGATGCGGTTCAGGTCAATCGGTGTACCGATAACCACGCTGTCGCATACGGTATTGTTGATCGAAGTTTCAAGGTCTTTTAACTGCTGATCGCTGTATCCCATAGCTGGCATCAATGTGCCGATATTTGGATAAATCTGGAATGTTTCGGCCATTTTACCAACCACAAACGGACGAGGATCGACCAGTTCGGCAGCACCGAATTTTTGTGCAGCAACAGTTCCGGCTCCGATTTTCATTTCACCATGGGTGAGGGTCGGACCATCTTCAACAACCAGAACGCGTTTTCCTTTAATGATACTTGCGTTGTCAACACTGATAGGAGAAGCGGCATCAATAACGATGGCTTTCGGATTTACTTTGGTAATATTTTCGCGAACGGTCTGAATAGCTTCCGGACCGGCGCTGTCCATTTTATTGATAACAACAACATCAGCTAAACGAAGGGTTACTTCACCAGGATAGTAAGTAAGTTCATGTCCGGGGCGATGTGGATCTACAACAGTAATATTCAAATCTGGTTTATAGAAAGGGAAATCATTGTTTCCGCCATCCCAAAGAACTACGTCACAACCATCTGGATCATTTTCGGCAGCACGTAAAATGGCTTCATAATCAACACCAGCATAAATCACGTTTCCGCGAACAACATGGGGTTCATATTCTTCCATTTCTTCAACGGTACATTTGTGTTTGGCGAGGTCTTCAACCACAGCGAAACGCTGAACTTTTTGTGCTACTAAGTCACCATAAGGCATGGGGTGACGAACTGCAACAACTTTCAAACCTTTGGCCATCAGATACTCAATCACTTTGCGTGAGGTCTGACTTTTTCCGCAGCCTGTGCGAACGGCGCCAACAGCAATAACCGGTTTGGTGCTTTTTACCATCGTATCTTTTGGTCCGAGCAGGATAAAATTTGCTCCGGCTGAATTTACAATCGCACTCATTGCCATTACTCTCTGGTAAGGAACGTCGCTGTATGAAAATACACAATCATCCACTTTGAGTTCACTGATCAGTCTTGGCAGTTCTGATTCGGCATAAATAGGAATTCCGGCAGGATATAAATCACCTGCAAGTTGCGCAGGATATTTCCGACCATCGATGTCAGGAATCTGGGCTGCTGTAAAAGCAACCACATTATAAGACTCGTTTCCACGATAATAGGTGTTGAAATTATGGAAGTCCCTTCCTGCTGCACCTATGATAATCACATTTTTTTTCATAGAAGAAAATTTTTGGTTTATATGGCTCTTTAGAATTCCTTGTTAATTTAATCACAAATATAGAAGAACGTTCCCGAATAAAGCACAACTTATCAAAGAAATATTTTTGATGAATTTCTAACCATAAATCAATCAACACATTACATTGTGAAAAAATTAACAATTCGATGCTGATTTGTCTCTTAAATTCCTGTTCATTTCATTATTCAACAGGCGAGAAACCGAAAATGCAACTAATTCCGTATTTTTGCTGCCTTTACCACAAACGGATATCCAATGCTTGATCTGATCTTACGCGACATTTTTATAGAATCATTTACCAGTCTTTATGGAATAGAACCTGCACTTAATCTGGTTCAGTTTCAAAGAACCAGACCTGAATTTGAAGGTGACCGTACCATCGTGGTTTTTCCTTTTATCAAAGCGGCTGGTAAATCACCAGAAGTTCTGGCAAATGAAGTTGGTGAAGAGATGATTAAGAAATCCGGTATTATTGACTGTTTCAATGTTGTAAAGGGATTTTTGAATATTGTCATCGCCGATCAGTTCTGGCTTTCATTTTTCAATGAGAATAATGATCAGCATACATTTGGTTTTAAGGAAACATCTGATAATCTTCCAGTTGTCGTTGAATATTCATCTCCCAACACCAATAAACCCCTGCATCTGGGCCATGTCAGGAACAATCTTCTGGGATACAGTGTCAGTGAAATTCTCAAAGCCAATGGTCATCCCGTTGTGAAAGTGAATCTGGTAAACGACCGTGGAATCCATATCTGCAAATCAATGCTCGCCTGGCAGAAATGGGGCGAAGGACGCCAACCTGATGAAACTACCAAAGGTGATAAACTGGTAGGAGAGATGTATGTTCGATTCGACAAGGAGCTTAAATCAGAATTGGCAGCCATGGAGGGTGATGATGATGCTGTGAAATTAAAAAAATCACAACTCATGTTGGAAGCTCAGGAAATGCTGCAGCAATGGGAGGCAGGTAATGAGCAGGTTAATCAGCTTTGGAAGACCATGAATTCATGGGTATATGCCGGCTTTGATGTGACTTACAAACGTCTTGGTGTCAATTTTGATAAGATTTATCATGAATCAGAAACCTATCTACTCGGAAAGGACCTTGTACAGGAAGGTCTGGCATCCGGAAGCTTATTTCGTAAACCGGATGGTTCAGTTTGGTGCGATCTGACAGGAGATGGATTGGATGAAAAATTACTGCTTCGTGCTGACGGAACATCCGTTTATATGACCCAGGATCTTGGAACTGCCGAGATGAGAGTTAAAGAATATAATCCTTCGAAACTGATTTATGTTGTTGGTAATGAGCAGAATTACCATTTCGATGTTTTGAAACTGGTTTTGAAAAAGCTGGGCAGAAGCTGGGCGGATGATATCGAACATTTATCCTATGGAATGGTTGAACTTCCACATGGAAGAATGAAATCACGCGAAGGAACCGTGGTTGATGCCGACGAGTTGATGGACGAAATGGTCGCTACCGCCCGACGTATGACAGAGGAACTTGGGAAATCGGACCATCTGAATGAATCTGAGGCAGCATTGCTCTATGATCAGATCGGACTTGGAGCTTTGAAATATTTCATTCTGAAAGTCGATCCCAAAAAAACCATGATGTTCAATCCACAGGAATCGGTTGATTTTAATGGTAATACAGGTCCTTTCATTCAGTATACCCATGCCCGGATTTGTTCCCTGCTCCGAAAAGCTGGTTCAGAAGGTATTGAAATTGACGCAACAACTAGCTGTAGCTCAATGCTTTCGAAAGAGAAATCCTTGCTAAAGCAATTGTATGGTTTTTCGGAAGTTGTTTCGGATGCAGGTATAAACAGAAGCCCGGCATTGATTGCAAATTATATGTATGATCTGGCTAAAGAATTCAATCAGTTTTATCAGGAAATTCCGATTTTCAAGGAGAATGATCCTGAAATTCTTCGTTTCAGACTGCAGTTATGTAATTTCACAAGAATCGTACTCTTAAACGCATCTTCTTTATTAGGAATGCAGATGCCGGAAAAAATGTAAGTCAGCTGAAGTTTTGTTTGATAAATTGTTTTAATTTAGACCCGTTCTAAATAATAAACTTAAATCAAGCAAACATGAAAAGTCTGTACAAATATTTTTCCTTACTTATTTTGCCCGTTGTAATTTTACTTTATGCTAATAGCGGTGGTAGTCCGGGTGGTAAAAGTGGCAGCCCGGGTGATTCAAATGCAAGCTGTACACAATGTCATAGTGGAACAGCTTCATCTGTAAATAATTGGATAACAACGAACATACCGGCTGAAGGATACACTCCAGGTGAATCTTATGTAATTACAGCAACAGGTACCCATAATGGTGTAGTAAAATTCGGTTTTGAACTAACTGCCGAAACCAGTGCTGGTGCCAAGATTGGTACTTTTACGCTATCTGAACCAACGCGAACCAAACTTGTAAATGTTAACAAAGCGGTGACACATACACAGGCTGGTAATGTTCCAACTGGAAATACCAACACCTGGACAATGAATTGGACTGCTCCTGCAACCAATGTTGGACAAATCAGATTTTATGCTGCATTTAATGCTGCCAATGGTAATGGAAACAACTCTGGAGATGTAATTTACACATCCAATTTGTTTGTTGACCCATTTACGCCAGCAGCTTTGCTGAGTGTTGTGCCAAATTCTGCCAATCAGGGTAGTAATCCAAGTCTGACAATAACCGGACAGAATACGGATTGGAATGGGAGCAATCCACTTGTAAGTTTGAGAAATGTTGCAACACCTGATGAAATTATTGTTGCGACCTCTGTGACAGTAAATTCAAACACGCAACTTCAGGTTAATTTTAATATCCCATTATCGGCGAGTCCTGGTCTTTGGGACGTCCTAGTTGATGACCTGGAACTTTCTTCAGGATTTACGGTTATTGAACTTGTAACAACTCTTGTCTCCGTGGATCCTGATTTTGGTGAACAGGGGACTGAACCTACCTTGACAATTGTTGGCCAGAACACATCATGGAATGGGACCACCCCGGTTGTTACCCTAAGAAATGTTGCAACACCTTCAGAAATAATCACCGCTTCCACTGTAACTGTTAATTCAAATACACAACTTCAGGCGAATATTTCAATCCCGATGTCTGCCAGCGCTGGTTTATGGGATGTGTTGGTTGATGACCTTGAATTGTCGTCATCTTTCTCTGTTGTTGAAGTTGTTGTAGCTTTGATTTCCGTCAATCCTAACAATGCCGATCAGGGTAGTAATCCAACTTTAACGATTATTGGTCAGAATACTAACTGGAACGGAACCAATCCGATGGTTGTTTTGCGGAATGTTGCCACACCATCTGAAACGCTCATTGCCACATCGGTTACAGTAAATACCGATTCTCAGCTTCATGCTGATTTTTCAATACCTCTTTCGGCCAGCGCTGGTTTGTGGGACTTGTTGGTTGACGATCTTGAACTATCATCATCATTTTCGATTATTGCATTGGTGCCTGAGTTGGTTTCGGTTACGCCTGATAATGCTGATCAGGGGAGTACGCTGCCATTAACTATAAGTGGACAAAATACCCAATGGGAAGTAACTACGCCTATCGTTAGATTAAGAAATGTTGCTACACCTTCTGAAACAATTGAAGCAACATCGGTTACAGTAAATTCAGATTCACAACTCATCGCTGATTTTACAATTCCGGTTTCTGGAAGTGCCGGATTGTGGGATGTATTGGTTGATGATTTATTGCTTTCTTCGGCATTCACCGTGAATCAACTTGTGCCATCACTTATTTCTGTAGTGCCCAATATTGCTATTCAAGGAGAATTAGTAGAAGTGACAATCACAGCTGAAAATACTTTCTGGGAAGGAACTTCACCTGATGTTTATTTGGAATTTACCGGAGGGTCATCGGCAATCATTGAAGCTCAGTCGGTTTCAGTTGTAAACAATGCCGTACTCACTGCATCATTCAACATACCATTGGATGCTGAAGTTGGATTATATGATGTTTTTGTTAACGATGTAATCCTTCAAAATGGCTTTACAGTTAGCTTGTATGAAAGCATTTATTCAGTTAACAACAATGCTTTGCAGGCTTATCCTAATCCGGCAGTAGATAGATTATGGCTAAATACATCAGAACCGACATCAGTCAGATTAATCGATTTGAACGGTCAGGTTGTTATTGATGAAACATTTCAGATTGGGTTGACACCAATATTGGTAAGTCAATACAAACGAGGTGTTTATCTGCTTCATATCAATAGCTTATCTCAACAAAAATTCATCAAACTGATATTGAGATAGAAACATTAAATAAATGTCAGATTTCATGATTTCATGAAATCTGACATTATTATAAAGATCAGGATTTGAGATATTCTCTTTCTGAGTTGAATGTAAAGTTTAAATGTTACTCTGAACATTCGTTACTAAATTTTGTTTAATCTAATATTTTTCTAATTATACACCGAATCTGACAACCATGAAAAGACTCTACAAATTCTTACCAATTGTAATTTTACCTGTTGTTTTAATCCTTTTTGCAAACAGTAGCGGAAGTCCTGGCGGTAAATCAGGAAGCCCTGGTGATTCCAATGCAAATTGTACCCAATGCCACAGCGGAGCAACAAATTCTGCAAGTGGATGGATCAGCACAAATGTTCCTGTTCAGGGTTATACTCCCGGTCAGACATACGCTATTACTGTCACTGGAACACATAGTGGCGTTGTGAAATTTGGCTTTGAGCTCACGGCTGAAACTACCGCTGGCGCCAAAACAGGAACTTTTGCGATTACAGATGCCACACGTACAAAATTAACGAACCAGAACAAAGCGGTAACGCATAAATCAGCAGGTACTACACCAAACGGTAACACTGCGAGCTGGTCGGTAAACTGGACAGCTCCGGCAACTGATGTTGGACAAATCCGATTCTATTCAGCTTTTAATGCTGCAAATGGAAACGGCAACAATTCGGGTGATGTTATCTATACCAGCAATTTGTCAGTGAATGCCGCATTACCTGAAAGCCTTGCAGGTATTACACCTGATCATGCTGATCAGAATGCATCGGTAGTAGTTACCATCAACGGAACAAATACCTTTTGGAATGGTTCTTCACCAGCTGTTCAATTCAGAAGTGTGGATAATACTTCATATACTGTTGCAGCACAAAGTGTTACAGTTTTGAATAACACAAGTCTGCAAGCCTTATTTCAGATTCCTTCTGATGCTACACTTGGCTGGTATGATGTATTGGTTGATGACTTGAGTCTGAATTCAGCTTTCTATGTTTCAGTTCTGAATGCAATTGCTGATCAGGAAATGAATTCTTACAAAATGTATCCGAATCCTGCTGTTGACCAGATTACAATTGAGTCTGCAGTTAGCTCAAACTGGAAACTCTATGATCAACGTGGTCAACTGGTTATCAATCAAATGATTATATCAGGAGATAACACAGTTGATCTGAGTAAGTTGTCTTCTGGAGTTTATTTTGCTCAGATGGAAGGATCTTCAAAATCGAGCAAATTGATTGTGAAATAGAATTTCAACAATAAAAAAATGAAGAATGCCGGTTATCCGGCATTTTTTTTTGTATTTTTCGACATCTTTTGGTCAACCAATAATTCGTGATAGTATGCAAAAGCTATGTTTGTCGTGTGGGGAGCCACTTCTGGGCCGTTCGGACAAAAAGTTTTGTTCCGATTCATGCCGTAACAATTATCATCATCAGATTTCGGGTGAAAACACCAATTTTATCCGGAACATCAATAATCAACTGAAACGCAACAGAATGATATTGAGTGAATTAAATCCTGATGGAAAAGCAAATGTTAAAAGAGAAAATCTGTTGAAGTCAGGATTCAATTTCAAATTCTTTACACATCAGTACAAAACGAAAGATGGTCGTACCTATTATTTTGTTTACGATCAGGGCTATACGATTCATGAGAATGACTTCCTCACGCTCGTTAGAAACGAAGAGATTTAGTTCACCTCAATAATTTGTCCGTCAAAAGCAAGTTGCATTCCGTGTGGTAATGTGGGATTGATTTCTGCTGATTTGCCCATCAAATGACTTACATGTGTGAAGTATGTTTTTTCGGCGCCGAGCTTTCTTGAAACTTCAATAGCCTCATCCAGTGTGAAATGCGAAATATGCTTATACTTCCTCAATGCGTCAATTACCAGAATTTTGATACCAAGAAGAAGTTGCATGCTTTCTTCCGGGATGAAATTCACATCTGTGAGGTAGGCAAAATCACCGAAACGAAAGCCGAACACACCTAATTGCATATGCTTTAGTTTCAAAGGTTGGATATGAATTGAGCCAACATTAAATGGTTTTTCATCGAGCAGAACCAGATCAAAATCAGGAACTCCCGGATATTTTTCATCTGCAAAAGCATAGGAAAATTCTTCTTTGATCCGGTTTTGGTCGCGGCGACTCGCATACACACGCATGGCTTTTCGTTGCAAATAATTGAATGACCGAACGTCGTCTAAGCCTGCAATATGATCTTTGTGGTAATGTGTAATCAGGATGGCATCAACCTTTTTCACCTTTTCGCGAAGCAGTTGCTGTCTGAAATCTGGTCCGGCATCCACAATTAGAACCGTTACTCCGTCTTCCACCATAATGGATGAACGAAGTCGTTTATCTAAAGGATCAATCGAATTGCAAACATCGCATTCACAAGCAATTACAGGAACTCCTTGTGATGTACCGCTTCCTAGAATGGTAATTTTCAATCTTTTTTTTTATGCAAAGTACGGTATTTTTAAAAGATAAATCCTTTGGAAGCGTTATTTCACCAGTCAGTTGAAAAATCATGTAATTTTACAATCTGATTTAATTATACAGGAATTTGCTAAAAATAGATAAAATTGATTACTAAATATTTCATAAAGAAGAGAATAGCACGATCGATTGTGGCAAGACGGATTGTGAACCTGACTGATTTTGCAGAGGCAAAGAGTATAGTATTGGTTTCGACCATGCTAAAAGCTCCGGATTATGAACAGGCAGCCGAAGAAATCATGAAACTGGTGCCCAATGTTGCCAAAACCTTTTTATGCTTTACCGGACCAAAAGTGATTCTGCCTGAAGAGATTCCGGCCGGAAATATGAACCGTATTACAAGGAAAGATTTCAATTTCATTGGAATTCCAAAATTTGCATTCACTAAATATCTGAAATCAAAGCAGTTTGATATCCTTATCAATTTCGATTCTACAGATCAGTTGATGAGTCATTACCTGAGTGCTGAAATTCCGGCCACCCTCAAAGTGGGTATGACCAGTGGTGAGTATAGTGGAATTTATGATCTGACACTGCGGTTGCCTGATAATCAGACTGTAGGAGAGTATTTTAGCCATCTGAACTTCTATCTGAGGGCTTTAAAAGGAAAAACAAATGAAAAATAAATTTACAGGTACCGGCGTTGCCCTGATCACGCCATTTAAATCCGATTTTTCTGTTGACTTTCCATCACTGAAGCAGCTTGTTGATATAATTATCCGCGGCGGTGTTGAGTATTTGGTAGCACTTGGAACAACCAGTGAATCAGCTACTTTGGATGATTCAGAGAAAAAGGAAGTTGTTAAAGCAATTCTCGAAGCAAATGCAGCTCGTGTTCCTGTTGTTATAGGTATTGGAGGAAATAATACACAATCAGTTGTAAATCAGATAAATAACAATGATTTCACTGGAATTTCAGGATTATTATCCGTTGTACCTTATTACAACAAACCGCAACAAGCAGGAATGATTGCTCATTTCGAAGCAGTTGCCAATGCAAGTCCTGTTCCGGTAATTCTGTATAATGTACCCGGAAGAACTGCTGTTAATATGAAAACTGAAACAACTATCAGGCTGGCCGCACATCCTAATATTGTCGCTGTTAAGGAAGCATCCGGAGATTTTATGCAGATCATGCAGATTTTCAGGGAGAAAGAAGCGGATTTCGAAGTCTTATCTGGTGACGATGCACTTACTTTGCCTTTGATTGCTGCAGGCGCGAGCGGTGTAATTTCTGTTACAGCAAATGCTTTCCCTTTTGAATTTAGTGAAATGGTTCGCCTTGCCAGAAATAATGAATTCGACAAAGCAAGGGAACTACATTATAAACTGATGAAAATCACCGAGTTGTTTTTTGCTGACGGCAGTCCCGCCGGAATAAAGGCTCTGTTATCGATGAAAGGACTTTGTTCAGAGATTGTCAGATTGCCTTTAGTTAATGTGAATGAAAATATCCGAAATCAAATCCTTGATGAATATAATCGCATAAAATAATTTCCTGCATGAAATCTTTTTTTACTCTATTGTTTGTGCTGATGATTTTTTCTTCAGCCCTTTATTCGCAAGATCAATCCATCGAATCGATTTATAAGAACCGAAGCGAATATTATTTCAGTGTTAAATTTGATCATCCGAAAGATCTTTTCAGGATTGGAGAACTAGTTTCGGTTGATAAAATCGAAAATGGTTTCTGCATTGCTTATGCCAATCCAAAACAGTTCAAAGCGCTTGCTGATGCCGGTTTTGTAGCAGAATTACTCGTTCCGCCTTCCTTACAGGTTACGGATCTGAAAATGGTGGATGTTGATGGTCTTCGGGAAGCTTATGACTGGGATGCCTATCCAACTTATGGAGCTTATGTGGCCATGATGAATGCCTTTCATACTGATTATCCAACAATGTGTACAATTGAGAATATTGAAACCCTGGCAAGTGGCCATGAGTTGCTTGTCGCACGCATCAACAATGGAAATCCGGAAGGAAAAGCTCAGTTTTTATATTCATCAAGTATACATGGTGATGAAACAAC
>CAZVKW010000009.1:24414-26173 GCA_964627945.1 uncultured Lentimicrobiaceae bacterium | reverse complement strand
TGAATTATCCCTGGGATACCTGGTTCAGAAGACATCCGGATGATGCCTGGTGGATTTTCGTTTGCCGTGAATATGTTGATACTGTGCACGAATACGCACCAAATGGCTATCTAACCGATCTGAATAACGGAATTACAAATGGGTATGACTGGTATACCATAACCGGTGGCCGTCAGGACTATATGAATTTTTACCATCAGTGCCGCGAAGTCACAATGGAAATATCTTCGATTAAAACCTTACCCGCCTCACAACTTCAGGCATTTTGGAATTACAATTACCGTTCGATGCTGAATTATGTTCAGCAGGCTACATTTGGATTCACAGGCACAGTAATTGACAGCATAACCAGAGAGCCAATTGTTGCAAAACTTACGCTTGTAGGACATGATCATGATGCAGATAGTTCTCATGTTTATAGCGTGATGCCTT
The DNA here is from genome assembly GCA_964627945.1 of uncultured Lentimicrobiaceae bacterium. Taxonomy (GTDB): domain Bacteria; phylum Bacteroidota; class Bacteroidia; order Bacteroidales; family F082; genus CAJBPB01. Next base: position 25,741 of record CAZVKW010000009.1, on the reverse strand, counting down.
TGGGTGATTATCACCGTCCGGTGAAGAGCGGAACATATGATCTTACCTTTTCTGCTACTGGCTACTATTCTAAGACGCTTAATGATGTTCAGATTTCAGAATATGAATCTGTTGTAAACAATATTGAACTCGCCCCCGGAACAGTCATTGCGGGATTTGAAGCAAGCGCTACTCAGATCAATAAAAATGCCTCAGTTAATTTTTATGACCGTTCATTCGGACAAAATATCATAAGCTGGCAATGGGTGTTTGAAGGCGCCGTACCTTCCACATCAACTCAACAGAACCCGGTCAATATCAATTACCCTGCGACAGGTGACTTTGATGTACAACTTACCATTGTCAATGATCAGGGACAAACCGATGTCATTCTGGTTGAAGAATATATTCATGTTAATCTGAGTTTTATCATGCAGAATACTCAGGTAACTACCTGTGAAGGAATATTTTACGATAATGGCGGTCCAGGTTCCAATTATACGGATGACCGAGATTTTACCATGACAATTCTGCCTTCACTTGCCGAATACTACAGTCAGATATCATTTGAGTCTTTTGAACTTGAATATGAAGCCAATTGTGATTATGACTGGTTGCGTATTTATGATGGTTCCAACACAAGCGCGCCTTTGTTGGGTGAATGGTGTGGAACAAATTCACCCGGACAGATAACAGCATCCAATGAGCTTGGTTCGCTGACATTTGTTTTTCATTCCGACAACTCAGCCAATGGAGCTGGTTGGGCCGCAGCTATTTCATGTATTCCGATGATGAATGTTCCTGAATTGAATGGTCAGGATGTAATAATCTATCCCAATCCTGTGTCAAAGATTGATCAACTGACCATCCGGTCAGTGAATGCAATTATGGAAATACAAATGATTGATATGCATGGTTCTGTTGTCAGAAAGTTGACAACGAATGGATCAAAGGAAATAAACTTCCCTGTAACAGATTTGTCGCCGGCAGTTTATGTTATAAACGTGATCATGGAAAATAAAACCCTGACAAAAAGAATAACGATCAGGTAATCAGCGCCATCCGAAATAAATTCCGAAATGCATAATCAGCCTGCTGCCAATATAAAAAAGCAGGCTGAATATGATCAAACCGCGCATTGGTCTTACTTTGCGGTGATCATCTTCATCAAACATCAGATCTTCAGTAAAGCGTGAACGCATGAAGAAAATCAACAGCATGATTCCAAGAACGATCCAACCGTACTTTTCCTGAAACATCGCTTTTGGAGCAAAATATGCCCAAATCAGGAGTGATCCTATTGTATAGGGTACAAAAACCTGTGCAGTTAAGAAAAAAGGAGCTAATC
>CAZVKW010000009.1:21324-24314 GCA_964627945.1 uncultured Lentimicrobiaceae bacterium | reverse complement strand
GTCGAATTGATAGCAATTATCCAGAAATTATAGCGACTCAGTTGTTCCATGAGCGGCAAAGATAAAAAAAAGCCACCTTTTCAGATGGCTTTTAAAAAATTTAGACGTTTGAAATATCTGCTATCTCATTTGGATACTCTTTGTTGTCGAGTTTTTCCTTCACTTCCTTAAAGGCTTTGATTGTATATGCCACGTCTTCGAGTGTGTGAACAGCGGTCGGAATGAGACGCAGCAGAATAACACCCTTTGGAACAACCGGATATGTTACGATCGAACAGAAGATATTGTAGTTTTCACGCATATCATACGTAATTTGGGTTGCTTCCTCAACGCTGCCATTCAACATAACGGGAGTTACAGGTGATTCGGTATTTCCAATATCGAGTCCGGCTTCTATCAATCCTTTCTGAAGTGCATTGACAATAGTCCAGAGTTTTTCTTTGTGTTCAGGTTGTGTGCGAAGCATTTCAAGACGTTTGATGGCTCCTACAACCATTGGCATCGGGAGCGATTTCGCGAAAATCTGTGAACGCATATTATACATCAGGTATTTAATCACCTGTTTCGGACCGGCAATAAATCCACCGATACCGGCCATTGATTTGGCAAATGTTCCAAAATAAAGATCTACATCTTTTTGAACACCAAAATGTTCGTCGGTTCCGGCGCCGGTTGGACCCATGGTTCCAAACCCATGAGCATCATCAACCAATAGACGGAAGTTGTATTTTTTCTTCAGCTCAACTATGGCTTTCAGATTACCTAAGTCACCCGACATTCCATAAACGCCTTCGGTGATTACCATAATTCCGCCACCGGTTTCGCCAGTCATTTTAGTTGCACGTTGCAACTGTTTTTCAAGACTTTCGATATTGTTGTGTGGATAAACAAAACGTTTGCCGATATGTAGTCGCATTCCGTCGATGATACAGGCGTGAGCTTCTGAATCATAGACAATTACGTCTTTGCGATCAACCATATTATCGATGATGGAAACCATTCCCTGATACCCGTAGTTCAAGAGGTATGCAGCTTCACGACCAACAAATGCTGCGAGTTCGCGTTCAAGCTGCTCATGCAGGTTCGATTGACCCGACATCATTCTGGCACCCATTGGATATGCCATGCCGTATTTAGCCGCACCTTCAGTATCAGCTTTTCTAACATCAGGATGGTTTGCCAATCCGAGATAATTGTTCAAACTCCAGATTAATCGTTCTTTTCCTTTGAAAATCATTTTGTTACCGATTTCACCTTCAAGTTTTGGGAACATAAAGTATCCTTCGGTGCGGTCGGCGTAAATCCCTAAAGGTCCGAGATTTACAGTGCATTTATTGAAAACATCCACGGTCTTAAGTTTTAAATTTGCGGGCAAAGTTACCAATTTTTCTGTGAGGAAATGTCAATAATAATTAAGACTATCTGCAACTTCAATTTGTATAGAGTTTAGCTTCATGCTTTTGGTTAAATTTCATTAAATGCTATACTGAAAAGCAATCTCAAATGCTTAAATTCGTTAAGCTTGCACAATGAAAAAATATGTACTTTTGCGCAATGATTAGAAAACTGTCCATTTACCTCGCATTTCTTTCATTTTTAGGCATTTGGTCGTGCAGCAGTTATAGCAAACTTGTTAAGAGCACCGACAATGAAGCCAAGTATGAGGCTGCGATTGATTATTATGAGAAGAAAGATTACAACCGGGCACTAGAGTTATTCGATCTTTTGCAGGCGGCATACCGCGGAACCACCAAAGGCGAAGATATTGGATTCTATTCGGCATATTGTTACTATCATATAGGTGATTATACCGTTGCAAGTTTCTATTTCAAACGATATTATGAATCATTCCCAAGCTCTCCGAGGGCTGAAGAGTGTTTGTATATGAATGCCTATTGCTACTATCTCGATTCACCGCGTGCCAGTCTGGATCAGGCAAATACAACACTGGCGATCACGCAGTTACAGCTTTTTATGGATACTTTCCCCAGAAGCGAACGGGTAGCTGAATGCAATAAGCTGCTGGATGAATTGCGGGCCAAACTTGAGTTGAAAGCCTTCAATATTGCAGTCATGTATTACAGGATGGAAGATTATATGTCATCTATTACCTCATTCGAAAATCTTTTAAAAAAATATCCTGATTCTGACCGCCGAGAAGAAGTACTCGTTTATATGGCCAAAGGGTATTTTGAATATGCAGAACGTTCCATAAAGTCCAAGCAGAGAGAACGTTATGAAAAAGCAATTGATGCTTACAACAATCTGCTGTATCTTTACCCCGAAAGTGAGCATCTTAAGGGTCTCGAAAAATCAGTAAATGTCAAATCACGTCAAAAAATAGCTAATTAATATACCATGGATTTTAAAAAAGTGAAAACCGATACTTCGGCTGTTACCCGTCAGAAAGACCAGTTTTACAGTGGAACAGGTAATATTTATGAAACTGTTGCCATTCTGTCGAAAAGAGCAAATCAGATTTCAACCGAACTGAAAGATGAACTCCAGAAGAAAATCGGTGAGTTTACCTCTTCATCAGATAATCTGGAAGAAGTTTTCGAAAATCGTGAACAAATCGAAATCGCGAAATTCTACGAAAGATTGCCAAAACCTACGCTGATTTCAGTGCATGAATTTCTGAATGATCAGATCTATTTCCGTAATCCGCACAAAGAAGATTCTGACTTTTAATGAAAGGCCATGCTGAAGGGCAAAAAGATCCTTATCGGTATTACTGCTAGTATTGCTGCTTATAAAATACCGCTGCTTATCCGGCTTTTAAAGAAAGAAGGAGCAGATGTAAAAGTGATCACAACGCCTCAGGCACTAGAATTCGTTACTCCGCTTACACTTGCAACACTTTCAGGGCATCCCGTACGAAGCACTTCGCATGATTCGCAAACAGGGGAATGGTTCAGTCATGTAGACCTTGGTCTGTGGGCTGATATTTTTATTATCGCTCCTGTAACAGCAAACAGTCTTGCAAAGCT
>CAZVKW010000009.1:0-21224 GCA_964627945.1 uncultured Lentimicrobiaceae bacterium | reverse complement strand
GTTCAAAAGCACTTCAGCAAACAGCAGCAATTTGAAGGAAAGCATATCCTGATTTCTGCCGGACCAACTTACGAACCAATTGATCCGGTGCGTTTTATCGGAAATCATAGTTCAGGCAAAATGGGCTATGCCCTGGCAAAAGTATTCGCTGAACGGGGGGCCAAAGTGAGTCTGGTAAGCGGTCCGGTTGATTTACGTATGGATCATCCGATGGTAGATGTTTTTCCAGTGACTACTGCTTCAGAAATGTTTGAAAAAGTCAGTTTGCTGTTCCCGGGTAGTGAAATAACCATCCTGAGTGCTGCTGTTGCTGATTATACTCCCATCGTGGTTTCTGATTCCAAAATAAAAAAATCAGACGAAACATTCCGGCTTGAATTGAAGAAAACACAGGATATCCTTAAATATCTTGGTCAAGTTAAATCAGATAAACAATTTCTGGTTGGTTTCGCACTCGAAACAGATCATGCGCTTGAAAATGCAAAAAAGAAACTGCACAACAAAAACCTCGATCTGATCGTTTTAAATACCATGGAAGACGAAGGAGCTGGATTCAGGCATCAGACCAATAAAGTCAGCCTGATCGATCGCGATGAAACACTCACCGAATTTGCTTTGAAAAACAAATCTGAAGTGGCTGAAGACATTGCTGATCACATCTCAAAACGACTTTTGTATTAGTGTTATTATATTGAAATTCAATTAATTAAAATTATGAAGTACCGTTTCCTGATGATAGTTATGTTTTTGTCAATGATCTCCGGTCTGCGTTCACAGGAGTTTCTTTGCGATATCAGGGTTTCGGCACAGTCAATTGAAGGGACCGACAGAAGGGTTTTTGAAGCGATGCAGGAAGCCTTGTATGACTTTATGAACAACCGTAAATGGACCAACGTAAATATTAAAGTCCAGGAACGGATAGAGTGTACCATGCTTATTACCATTAAGGAACGTGTTTCTTCAGATGAATTTAAAGGTACTTTGAACCTTATTTTACGCCGTCCGATTTTTAATTCTTCGTATAACTCGGTTGTTCTCAATTATGTCGATGAAAACTTCCAATTTCGGTATATTGAGTCACAACCACTTGATTATAATGAAAATACCTATGGTTCCAGTTTGACGGCTACACTTGCATATTATGCCTATATGTTTCTGGGTATGGATTTTGATACCTATTCGTTGTATGGTGGTGATCCGTTTTACAAGGCTGCTGAAGGGATTGTAAACAGCGCTCAAAATGCAAATGAAAAAGGCTGGAAGGCATTTGATGGAAACAGAAACCGTTACTGGATGGTTGAAAATCTTCAAAATGCTGCATATCGGCCAATCAGACAGTTTATTTATGAATACCATCGTCTGGGCCTGGATGTGATGTCGGAAAAGCCTGATGATGGTCGCGCGAAGATAGCAGAGACGCTCAATTTCCTGAATACGATTCACAGCAATCGCCCCAGTTTATTTGTCTTGCAGCTCATGATAGATGCAAAACGGGATGAGATTATCAATGTGTTTTCGAAGGGAAGTCCGCAAGAGAAAACCAAAGTGGTGAATATCATGCGCGAGATCGATCCCGCCAATGCTTCGAGCTACGAGAAAATTCTCGCAAAATAGACAGGCATTATCAGTCCTATTTTTGTTACTTTTGCTTAAAACACCTGTTTCTGTATGCTGTTGAACCTCAGGGTAACAAACTATGCACTTATCGAGCAACTTGAAATCGATCTGCATCCAGGTTTCACGGTGATCACCGGAGAAACCGGAGCCGGAAAGTCGATTCTACTCGGAGCTTTGGGACTCGTTCTGGGAAACCGGGCCGAGACCAATGTGTTGATGTTTCCTGATAAAAAGTGTGTTGTTGAAGCGCTGTTTGATCTTGGAAAAATGCAGTTGCATGATTTCTTTCTGGAAAATGATCTTGATTATTCACAGGAATGCTTGCTTCGTCGTGAAATCAGTCAGGCCGGGAAAAGCCGTGCATTTATCAATGATACTCCTGTTAATCTAAACGTTCTCAAAGATTTAGGATCATTTCTTGTAGATATTCATTCACAACATGACTCCCTTCTTCTTTCCAATCCGGCTTTCCAGTTGGGTTTGGTCGACGAACTGGCAAATCATGAGCAATTGCTGCTCGAATACCGAAATGCATACAGAGATTTCAGAAAACTTCAGAAGGATATGGCTGATATGCAGAAATATACTACTGAAAAAGCTGCAGATCTCGACTATCTGAAGTTTCAGTTTGATGAGTTGCAGAAAGCAAAGCTGGTAGAAGGTGAATGGGAGGAACTTCGTTCACGACTTGAAATTCTCACCCATGCTGTAGAACTTCATTCAGCAATTTCCGTTTCACTGGAATTTCTTTCAAATAATGAATCATCAACAATCGGGCAAGTACGTGATGCTGTTCATCAGCTTTCCAAAATAGCAAAGTATCTTCCTGAATTACAATTTATTACAGATCGACTTGGAAGTTGCCTGATCGAATTAAAGGATATTTCAGCAGAACTTTCCTCGATTGAAGATCGTGTTTATTTTGATGAAAATGAGTTAAATACTGTTCAAAACCGACTTGATATCATAAGTCAGTTAATGCATAAACACAGGGTACAGTCTGAACCTGAACTGATTCAGCTTCGGGATGAATTATCTGATAAAATTCAATTGATTGATCATTCCGACCTAGAACTTGAAAAAATGGCGAGACAAGTTAAAGAAAGTCAGGCAGTTGTAACTGAATTATCAAAGGCAATCCATTTCGGAAGATCGCAGGCAGCACCCCGTTTTGAACTAGAAGTGGCTCAAATGTTAAGCAGTCTTGGGATGCCCAATGCACGTTTTCATGTGCAGATCGATCCACTTGCAGAGCCAGAAAGCAACGGATCAGATAAGATCAGGTTTCTTTTCACAGCAAATAAAGGCGGTCATCCTGAGGAAATCGGTAGAGTTGCATCCGGGGGAGAGCTTTCTCGCCTGATGCTCAGTATCAAGAGTTTACTCTCTGGAAGAAAATATACACCTACCTTGATTTTTGACGAAATTGATACCGGTGTTTCTGGAGAAATTGCAGCGAAGGTTGGAATAATCATGGCTTCTATGGCCGAAAGAGTCCAGGTAATCAGCATTAGTCACTTACCCCAGATTGCCGGCAAAGCCAAACACCATTTGCTGGTATACAAAAAGGAACAAACAGATCGTACAACCACTTCACTCATGCTTTTAGATGAGCAACAACGCATCGATGAAATTGCAAAAATGTTGAGTGACGGAACGATCACTTCTGCATCACGGAATGCTGCCAAAGAGTTAATTAAGGTCGAGTAAATCAATTTCGATTATTAACAATTTCTTAACATTCTATTAATCAGGTAGATATACAAGTCTTGACTTTGGCATATATTTGTATCTTTGCGGCTTTGAATTCAAATTTGAAAATCTAAACAAAAATCAATGGCTTACAACTTACTTAAAGGAAAAAGAGGAATCATCTTTGGCGCCTTGGACGACAAGTCGATCGCCTGGAAAATTGCTGAACTCGCACACGAAGAGGGAGCTATTTTCACCCTGAGCAACACACCTACCGCACTGCGTTTTGGTGAGATTAACGAGTTGGCTGCCAAATGCAATGCAACCGTCATTCCTGCTGATGCTACTTCTGTTGAAGACATTACAAATGTTATAACACAAAGCATGGAAATTCTGGGTGGAAAAGTTGATTTCATCCTTCACTCTATCGGGATGTCGCTGAACGTCCGTAAACATCGTGTTTACAGTGATTTAAACTATGAATATCTGAATAAAACACTTGATATTTCTGCAGTTTCCTTTCATAAGATGCTTCAGGTAGCATTTAAACTCGATGCTATCAATGAATGGGGTTCTGTGGTAGCCCTTTCTTATGTTGCTGCTCAACGCACACTTTATGGATACAACGATATGGCAGATGCCAAGGCATTACTTGAGTCAATTGCCAGAAGTTTCGGTTATATATATGGACGTGAACGTAAAATTCGTGTTAATACGATTTCACAGTCGCCAACAAAAACTACAGCTGGTAGCGGAGTAAAAGGTATTGATGGACTGATGGATTTCACTGATCGTATGTCTCCGCTCGGAAACGCTACTTCAGATGAATGTGCCCAGTATTGTATCACATTGTTCTCTGATCTTACCCGAAAAGTAACCATGCAGAACCTGTTTCACGATGGCGGATTCTCGAATATGGGGATGAGCATGAAAGCGATGAATATGTACAATAAGAGCTTTAATTGTGATTGCGAAGAGTCAGAAGACGATATCGTTACCGATTAAAACCTTCTGTTCCTAGTCCAAACAGTACAAAATCGTATTTCACAGGATCTTCCTGATCAAACATACGCAGGGCAGCGGTCAATTCTTCCGCTGCCCTGCGATCGTTTTGTTTTCTTCGTAAAATGCCAAGTTTGCGTGCAGTGGTTCCAGAATGAACATCGAGCGGACAAATCAGTTGCGCCGGATGAATGGATTTCCATAAGCCAAAATCAATGCCGCAATTAGCAGGCCGGACTAGCCAGCGCAAATACATATTCAGTCGTTTGGCTGCTGAACCGCTTGCAGGATTGGCAATATGCTTCTGGCTGCGTTTAAGATGCGGATAGGAGAAAATGAGGTCATGTACGTTCTGAATTGCATGAAATGCATCCTGGTTTTCAAATCCTTTTGTAAATACACTTTCAAGACCGCCGTGATGAGAATAAATATTTCTGAGTGCTTCGATGATTGTCAGACAATCAGTTTCGTTGAATGTCCGGTAAACAAATCCCTGAATTTGTTTTAAGTCATGAAGGCTCGCATGCATCACGAAATCAAAAGGGGCTCTATCCATTCTGACCATCAGATTATTGGCTTTCTGAATGATCATTTTGCGTTGACCCCAAGACAGAATGGCTGTAAGGAATCCGCTGATTTCGATGTCTTCTTTTTGCCTGAATGAATGAGGAACTGAGATGGGGTCATCCGGAATGAAATCAGGACGATAGAGACGTTCAAACTGGGTATCGAGGAAGTATTTAAGTTCTGGGTTTTCCGGCATAAAAAAAACTCCCGCCGGAGGCAGGAGCTTTGTTATCATGTTTCGCTTAACTAATCAAGTGATATGGTTGTATGTGCTTCATTCCCATATTGATAGCGTCTTCATTCAATGGGATAAGTTTATGATACCGTTCAGGAAGTGATTTTTTGAGTCCCTTGATCACGTATTCCAGCTGGACGATTGGTTTCAATTTCATATAAGCTCCCAGGATCACCATATTGAAAATCTTGGTGTTACCCATTTCTGAAGCCACCTGGGCACCTTCAATCTGATAAATATTGATATCGGTGCGAGTAGGATGGTGGGTGATCCCATTCGGATCGTATAATAGAATTCCACCCGGTTTTACCGATTTTTCAAATTTGTCCATGGATTGCTGGTTCAAAATGATTGCGGTATCAAATTTGGTAAGAATGGGTGAACTGATGCGTTCATCACTCAGGATAACAATTACATTCGCGGTTCCTCCGCGCATTTCCGGTCCGTAAGAAGGCATCCAGCTTACTTCCTGATCGTGCATTATACCACTGTAAGCCAGTATCTTACCCATCGAAAGAACACCTTGTCCGCCAAATCCGGCTATGATAATTTCTTCTGTCATTTTGTTTGTTTTTTTAAGAAATCACTTAATCAGTTCGCCATCCACCTTGATATCACCAAGCGGATAATATGGAAACATATTATCAACCATCCAGGTATTTGCATCAACAGGGTTCATCTTCCAGCCTGAATTGCAGTTTGAAACGATTTCAACGAATGATAGACCATGTTTCTTGTCACGTTGGTTTTCGAATGCTTTCCGAATCGCTTTTTTTGCTTTTCTAACTGCTGCAGGAGTGTGTACAGCCTGTCTTGTTACGAAGTATGTACCCGGAAGTTGTGCTACGAGTTCAGTGATTTTGAGCGGGTTACCCATCGATTCAACGTCACGTCCGTAAGGTGAAGTGGATGATTTCATACCGGGTAAGGTAGTTGGAGCCATTTGGCCGCCAGTCATACCATAAATTCCGTTGTTGATGAAAATGATCACGATTTTTTCACCGCGGTTGCAGGCGTGAATGGTTTCAGCTGTACCGATGGCTGCAAGGTCACCATCGCCCTGATAGGTGAAGACGATTTTGTCAGGCCAGCAACGTTTGATACCGGTTGCAACAGCTGGAGCACGTCCGTGGGCAGCCTGTGTCATATCGATATTCATGAATTCGTATGCAAGAACCGAACAGCCAACAGGAGCTACACCAATTGTATTTTCGTCAAGATCAAGCTCTTCCAAGACTTCCATGATGAGACGATGTGCTGTTCCGTGGCCGCAACCAGGACAATAACTTAACTCTTTCGAGGTCATCAGATCGGTTTTCCGATAAACCAGATTTTCGGGTTTGATGATTTCTTCCAATGTAATCTCAGCCATATCTTATCCTCCGATGATTATTTGTTCTAAAGCTTTTTCAACTTCTTCCGGTGTATGAACGATGCCACCAAATCTGCCGTAATGGGCAACTTTAGCACATCCTTTAACAGCAAGCTGCACATCTTCAACCATTTGTCCGGCACTCATCTCAACTGCCAAAAATCCTTTTACACCTTGTTTGCAGAGTTTCTGTAATTCGGTGGTAGGAAAGGGGAAAAGTGAAATAAGTCGGAAAAGTCCGGCTTTTATACCTTTTTCGCGTGCAATCTGAACGGCTTTTTGTGCGATACGGGCACTTGATCCATAGGCAACAAAAATGTATTCTGCATCCTCACACTGTAGGGCTTCAAAACGGACTTCATTTTCAGAAATCAACTTATATTTTTCCTGAAGATGGTGGTTGTGAAGTTCCATTTTGCTTGAATCAAGATCGAGCGAGGTAATGATTCTGCGCTCGGTTCCTTTCGCTTTTCCTGTGGTAGCCCAAGGATATTTTTCCTTGATTTCAGCATCAGTAAGACGGGGCATCTGATCGAAAAGTTCAACTTTTTCCATCATCTGTCCGATAACGCCATCCGAAAGGATCAGCACCGCAATGCGGTATTTAAAGGCAAGTTCGAAACCTATTTTAACAAAATCAGACATTTCCTGAACAGATGCCGGAGCCAGAACGATTTGTTTGTAATCGCCATGTCCGCCGCCTTTTACACTCTGGAAATAGTCAGCCTGTGAGGGTTGAATTGTTCCAAGTCCGGGTCCACCGCGCACAACGTTGGCGTAAAGGCAGGGGATTTCAGACCCTGCAATATAAGACAGTCCTTCCTGTTTGAGGCTGATACCCGGACTGGATGATGAAGTCATCACCTTTTTACCGGTTCCGCCCGCGCCATAGACCATATTGATGGCGGCAACTTCGCTTTCGGCCTGAAGAACGACCATTCCGGTGCGTTCATATGGTTTTTCGGCCATCAGGTATTCAATCACTTCTGATTGAGGCGTGATAGGATATCCGAAATAGGCATCGGCACCGGCCCTGATAGCCGCTTCGGCCAAGGCTTCGTTACCTTTCATTAATTTGAGTTCGCCCATTATTCTAGTATTTTAATGTTGTATAAATTAAACTTTCAGGCGGTAAACGGTTATTACACCATCAGGGCAAACAATTGCACAGTTTGAACAGCCTGTACATTCTTCCGGTTTGTCCATAAAGGCATAATTATAGCCTTTTCCGTTTACTTCTTTGGCCAGGTCGATTACATCGCTCGGGCAGGCTGGAATACACACCCCGCATCCTTTGCATTTGTGCGTGTCGACCACAATTGCACCTCTTACTTTTGCCATGTTAAAATGGTTATTTGAATGAATATTTTGGTGACGAAGTTACGTTTTTAAACTTGATCAGCATGCTTATCAAGCCCGTTAAATCGCAGCTTCTCTTCAATTTATATGCATTTTAAATTAGTTGTTCAACTTATAGGATAATCAGCACTGAATTGTTTTAATCGTTGTTCAAGTGCATCAAACTGGCTCCGCTGAATGAGTGATGTACATGCCCTGATTCCTTCATGCCGGTCGCTGCCGGTAATGTCGAGCGAAATAGCGCTGATGCCGTAATAAATCATTTTTTCTAGCAAATCAACTCCTGTGAAACCCGGATATGAATAAGTGAAATAGAATCCATCGGCGATGGGTTTGTCTTCATCCATATCATAAACGATTTTAAAACCGTTATCGGTGAAGAGTTTTTTCATGATATGGGCTTTCTCGCCATATTCTTTCACCTCTTCTACAAAATTAAATTTACCCTCATTGGCAGCCTGCAGCATGGCTGTGAGTGCATATTGAGCTGAATGTGATGTTCCGGAACTAAGTGGGTACAAGGTTCCGAAAATCATATTATAGCCGAACTGATCATTGGCATAGAAGCGTTTCAGGTCGGGGAAATGACTGTTAAACAATTTATTGGCAATGACCATCATCCCGATTCGTTCACCGGCATAGCTGAAAGCTTTTGAACTCGAAATGAAAAGAATATAGTTATCCGTATAATTGGCAACAGAGGGCTGATATGGCGCCTGACCGGGTTTGCTGTAATCGTGACGGAAATCCATCCCAAAATAAGCCAGGTCTTCCATGATCACAATATTGTATTTGTTTGCCAGTTCGCCAATGATCTGAAGTTCTTTTTCAGTGAAACAAATCCAGGAAGGATTGTTTGGATTTGAGTACAAAACGGAATGAATATGTCCTTTTGAGAAATATGATTCAAGTTTCTCACGCAGTTTCTCTCCCCGATAATTGTACACATCAAAGCTTTCGAATTTGATATTCAAGACTTTATGTTGCTGTTTATGCACAGGAAACCCCGGATCGATAAACAAGGTAGTATCACGCTCCTTAAAAATTCTTCCCAGCATCAGAAAACTGGCAAATCCTCCCTGCATCGATCCAACGGTTGGAATACAACCATCCGGGTGAACATCGATATTCATAAATAACTTCACAAAACGTGAAATCTCTTTCTTCAAAACCGGAATACCGTGAATATCGGGATAAATGGCTGCAACACCTTTCTGAAGGGCTTCTATTTGTCCGGCAACACCAACAGCAGCAGGAGGAAGACCGGGAATTCCCATCTCCATGCGGATAAATTTAACTCCGGATGCCTGTTCAATGGTATCAATGAGTTTCTTGATTTCTCTGATGGATGCTTTGCCAACGCTGGCTAAGCCTAATTCCTTTATTTTTTGTTGAACGATGTCGGCTGGTACGGGAGTCGGCTTCATATTTAATGATTTGAATGTCAGTTTTATGATTAATTATATGCAGGACAATGCCTTTCGAACAAATGTAATAAAAAGGCTTTTATCTTTCGCAATCGATTGCGAGAATTTATTTTCATTTGAAATTGTAATAAACACCCAGCAGAAAGCGATTGTTTTTGTAGGGCTTTGTCTTGCTGAATCTACTATAATCATCAACTTATCTATACGTTGCAGTAGTAATATGAATTCAGCGCCAATCCTGAATGCACCATGGGTATAATTGATTGCTGGTATCCAACGGTAAACTGACTGGATGTCTGCATTTCTACCATAATATTTAACAGAATTCGACTTTTGAAAGGATAGGTTTTGGGTGTATCTGATATAAACTTCATGAAAAATTAATTCTTTGAGGAGAAACTTAAAATGACTCCAAGTGCAACACCTAATAAGGCTGCGAAAAGTACCTGAAAATCAACTGGTAAAAGGAAGGTAATGGTGTGAGCCGGAATCCAGAAGAATGGGATTGTTTTTTTGAAAATGAAATTCCATTGACGGTTCCAGTCAATTTGGGAGAAAATCACTCCGAAGGGGATAGGTCTAAGTAATCCCCAAAGGCTTCCACCGTTTGTAATGATATGAATATCAGTAATTTTATGCAATGTCATCATGACTGGAGCATATATCAGGTTCATGGCGGCACTGATGGAAAAAGCCACAAAAATGCTCATAAGGTTCAACTCACCCTGATGAATTTCGGGATTTGGAATTCCAAGATATTTCAAAAATGCTGGTGTTCCGGTAGCAAAAATTACCATCGCCATTTTGATGGTGATCCCTAAAAAGCCCCAGACTATTGCTCTGGGAATGAGTCCAAATCCTTTTTGATTATATACACCTGATTTTATTCTGAGCGCAATCGACTCGCCAAAAGTGGCCAGAATCGCGAACTTCAGAAAACTCATCAGAATACCATGTGTGTAATTGAGATGGTTATAGGAATCATAAACAGTTTTGGAAAGAAAGAAAGGACTTAAAACCGCAATGACGATTAGGATTACAAGGAAATCAGTTTTCTTCATGAAGCCTATTTCTCTATTCTGATGCGCGCATCAACGGCTGTCACCCCGTTTTCATTTCCCAAAAGTGGGTTAATATCCATCTCGGCAATCTCAGGGGCCGCTTCAAGCAGGGCCGAAAGGCGACAAATTGTATCAATAAATGCTTTTTCATTGATGGGTTTCTGTCCTCGAACACCCTGAATGATTTTATATCCTTTCAGTGCCTGAATCATCACTGAGGCTTCTTCGCTGCTGACAGGAACCAAGGCGCTGCTCACATCTTTCAGTACTTCTACAAAAATTCCGCCCAGACCACATAATACCACATGACCGTAACCACTTTCACGTTTAGCACCTGCAAAAAGTTCAGTACCACTGAGCATTTGCTGAAGCAAAACAGCAGAGGTGTCTTTAATCTGCATCATTCGATCGAATTCTTCTAAAACCTTTTCGGCACTTTTTACACCCAGAACAACTCCACCGACATCCGATTTATGAACAGGTCCAACCACTTTCATAACTAGTGGAAATCCCAGTTCTGATGCCGCTTTCAGTGCTTCTTCACGGGTTTTTACAACCGATTCGCCAGCACGCTTGATTCCGGCAGCATCCAGCAGTAACTGGATTTTTTCCGGAGCTAGATATCCGTTTTCAGCTTTTTCAATAACAGCACGAACAGATTGAATATCAATTTGTGCGAAATGTGGTTCAGAAATCGGTTTCGCAGTTTTCCAAACTTTTCCGAGGGCTTTCCCCAGCTGGACTTCATCCGGAAAATTAACATGGTTTTTATTCTGGAAAAACTCAACTTCTTTTGATGCAGTTAATATGGAAGGAAGTACCGGGAAAATCGGTTTCCGACTGTTTTTCATCTTTTCGTCGAGAAGTTCATACACATCAAAAATCTCAACGAGACCCGGGGTTCCGAAAATAACCACCATCGCATCTATTTCATCGAAATCATTGTTGCAGGCATCGATAATGAAGCCTAATTGCTCAGCTGTTCCGGTTGCCAGAAAATCTATGGGATTAGCAACCGATGAGCCTGCATAGAGCTTTTCTTTCAGTTGATTGGCTTTTTCTCCTTCCAGTGATGGCAATTCAAAGCCTTCGGTTGAAAGGGAATCGGTCAGCATAACGGCTGGCCCTCCTGCATGGGTGATGATGGCGATTCTTTTTCCTGTTAATTCCGGATGCATGAATACGGAAGCGACGGAAACAAGCTCCTCACGACCATAACAACGTACGATTCCGGCTTTTCTGAAAAGTGCATCCACAGCAACATCTGAACTCGCCAAGGCTCCAGTGTGCGAAGAAGCAGCTCTGCTTCCTGCTTCGCTTGTCCCGGCTTTGATGGCAGCAATACGGCATCCTTTGCGGATCAATGAAGAGGCATGTTTGAGAAGTTTGGCTGGTTTTGAAATATTTTCAATGTAGAGTAACTTAATTTTTGAGTCGATCGCCGGATCAAAATGCTCATCCATATGCTGGAGAATTTCTTCGACACCCATCTGTGCCGAGTTTCCGACTGAATAGACATTGGAGAAAGTCAGACCTTTCGAAATGCCGGCATCCATGATAAAACAGGCCGTTGCTCCTGATCCGGTGATAAAATCGCAACCATCGGGAAGCAGGTTCGGTATGGGTAAAGTAAAGATACTGTGATGTTGCGGTGTCAATATACCAACACAATTCGGGCCGATCAGAGCGCCCTCAACCTGATTGATTGAATCGACAATTTTCTTTTCAAGCAATTTTCCTTCCAAACTTTCTTCGCTGAAACCTGCCGAAAGAATGATGAATGCTCTTGTGTTTTTCTTTTGGGTCAAAAGATCAACTATATCTGGAATAAAACGCGCTGCGACTGCAATAATGGCAAGATCAACCTGTGGAAGATCGGCCGGATCACGAAAACAAATGATATTCTGAACAGTATCTTCTTTTGGATTGGTCACATAAAGCTTTCCCTTGAATCCACCATCAATGATATTTTTTAAAACTTTACCACCCGGTTTATGAATATCGTTGGATGCACCGACAACCACAATACTTTGAGGATGAGTTAACTGTTTGTTTATCATGTGTTTAATTTATTGTTTATTTTTTCACAAGAATAAAGTACAAAATTAACAATTAAAGATAAGGATCGTTGCAGCCCTTTGAATTTAGAATGAATCAAATTAGAATTGAATGTAAATTTTCAGAACTCCTGAGACGGTTTGTGGTTGATGTAATGAATATTACAAACCGAAATTGAAAAAAAACTTGCTTATTTGAATAATTCAACCAACTTTGAAGTTTCAATCTAAAAAAGCAATTATGGCTGACGAGAAAAAAGACTCTATTTTCAGGAAATTCCGGCCGATTCAGAAAGGCGACAAGAAAACTATTCGTGCATGGGTGATGTACGACTGGGCTAATTCTGTTTATCAGCTGACCATTTTGTCGGTGATTTTTCCGATTTATTTTAATTCGGTTACCAGTTCTGACAATGGAAACGTAATTTCATTTTTTGGTTTCAAAATGATCAATACTGTTGCTTACTCCTGGTCAATAGCAAGCGCTTATCTATTGGTCGCCATGTTTTCACCGCTTTTTTCTGCTTTGGCAGACTATACCGGTCGACGGAAAACTTTTATGAAAGTTTTCACTTTAATTGGTGCTATTTCATGTGTTACCTTGTTCTTTTTTGACCGGCAACATGTCGAAATCGGAATCATAGCATTTACTCTTGCTACATTAGGTTATGGCGGAAGTCTTGTTTTTTATAACTCTTTTCTTCCGATCATCGCCGAAAACAAAGATCAGGATATGATCAGTGCCAGAGGCTACTCAATGGGTTACCTTGGTGCTGTTATCTTATTGGTAATGAATTTAGTAGTTGTATTGAAGCCCGATCTTTTCGGTATTGTTGATAAAACCATTCCTGCAAAAATAGCCTTCATTACAGTAGGTTTGTGGTGGGTAGGTTTCTCTACATGGACTTTCCTCTATTTACCGAAATATACCTTTGGACACAGGAAAAGAGGTGTTAATTTGTTCATCGAAGGTTATAAAGAACTTCAGGTAGTCGCTAAACAGGTTTTTCTCTCAAAGAAAATGACCTTGTACCTGATTGGTTTCTTTTTCGTAATCAGCGGCATTCTGACTGTCATGTTTATGGCTGCATTGTTTGGGGCCAAAGAACTTGGTCTTAAAGATTCGGTATTGATTCCAGTGATACTTACAATTCAGCTTGTCGGTATGGCCGGAGCCTATTTGTGTGCCAAATTATCAGCCAGATGGGGAAATTTTGAGGTTTTGACCGGACTTATCATTGCCTGGATCATAATTGTAATCGGGGCTTATTTCATTCATGGTGTAATCGGTTTCGTAATTATAGCACTTTTTGTTGGATTGGTAATGGGAGGTTCTCAATCTCTCACCAGATCAACCTTTTCAAAAATGATTCCGGCTGATACCAAGAATCATACTTCATTTTTTAGCTTTTACGATGTGATGGAAAAACTTGCCACAGTAGCGGGTACATTCAGTTTCGGGATGATAGAAACCATCACAGGAAGCATGAGGGCCTCTGTTCTTTCGATTATTTCCTTCTTTATCGTCGGGATGATCTTTTTCCTCTGGCTGATGATCATTGAATCAAAATCGAAAAATTTATTGAAGCATGATATTGTATGATGCAAAACAAAAAAAGCCAGACATTCGTCTGGCTTTTTTTGTTTTATAGCTTTCAGTTCAATTACATCAGCATCACGGATAAAGCGACCACGCCCGGACCAGCATTGGTAGCAAGTACAGGAGATGCCTGATTGATGAAAACGGGTCTTTTACCAGTGATAGCTTCCATTTGACCGGCGTACCAATCGGCTGCTTCCTGATTGTCAGCATGTGAGATAGAATATCCCCAAACCGCTTTATCACCTACAAAACTCTTCATTTCGTCGATAACCATTTTCCAGCTTGATTTTACTGTAAAGGGTTTGCCAAATGTTTCCGTTTTTCCTGCATTGTTGACAACAACAATAGGTTTAATTCCGAGTAATGTTCCGATCAAACCTTTGGAGTGACTCACACGACCGCTTTTCACCATATATTTTATGGTTCTGGAGGTCACCAAAAGCTTGGTTTTCTCTGTCCAGCTTTCCATCTGGCTAACAATTTCGTCCTGTGTAAGATCACCTTTACTCACAGCCTCAGCAGTGCGTAACATGATTAAACCCAGTGAGCTTGAAATTCGTTTGGTATCAACAACACTTATTTTCTTGCCGGTTTCGCCTGAAATCCTGCGAGCGGCATTCAGACTGTTCTGCCAGGTTCCACTGAGGCCACTGCTGATATGCGCAGCGATGATGGACTCATAATGTGTTGATAAATAGTTGTATCGGTTTACAAATTCAGTAAATGCCGGTTGTGCGGTTGAAGGATAAATCTCTGCAGTCTTGATTTTCTTGTAAAACTGATCCGGCTGCATGGTGATGCGGTCGAGATAAAACTCTTCACCGAAATGAATTGTCAGCGGAACAACCTGAATCTGATGCTTTTCAATGAGTTCCATTGGAAGGTCACATGTTGAATCGGTGACCAGACCAATTTTGTATTTTCTTTCAGAGGCAAGGTCATTCTGCATCACCATATCATCTACTTTTTTGTAGGTGACTGTTCCCAGATGCGCGATTCGCTCGAAAAGCATCCAGGGTTCATCGGTGTGAATATGAATCCTCATCTTGGTGGGTGATCCGGCAATAACAACCGAATCTCCGAAGCCGGTCATCATTGCAGTGAAATCAGCTCTTTTCAGATTTTCGCCTTTGATCATTGCTTCGGTGCAATACCTGAAACTGATGACATCGTGATTGATCACAGATTCTGTTTCCTCTATTTCTATTTTTGAATTATCGAGTGTCACTTGAATCTGACCATTCTTGAAGTAATCAAACATTCCTTCCAGAAAAACCACAAATCCCTTGGCGCCGGCATCCACAACATTGGCTTTTGCTAAAACAGCCATGCGGGTTGTTGTGAGTTTTAGTGATTCCATGGCTTTAATTAGTCCATCCAGCAAAAGTTTCAGAAAGTCGTCAAACTTATCCTTCAATAGATAAATGTACTCAGCCCAATCTTTGATCACCGAAATCATTGTGCCTTCGACCGGATTCGCGATTGCTTCGTAAGCATAACGAACAGCTTTGTTCATGTATTCGGCAAAAGCACTTACGGTAAGTGTCTCTTCGTCTTTGATTTCATTTGAGAAGCCATACAGAAACTGGGCAAAAATAATACCTGAATTTCCACGTGCTCCCACAAGCGCTGCGTCAGCAAGGGCAACTGCAGTAAGTTTAAGATTGTTCTGTGGTTCGGCAGAGTTTACAATGCTCCGCATGGTTGATGCAAGATTGGTGCCAGTATCGGCATCTGCGACCGGAAAAACATTGATTTTGTTGAGGAGTTTCTGGTTTTCAAAAATACGCTGAGCGCCCGAAATAAAGCTGTAATATAACTGCATTCCGTTGATTTCAGTTACTTTAAGATTTTCCAATGATATCAGTTTTAGTGTTAAAAACATTTAAGCCGGACAAAACTAGGTAAAATATGTTTACGTTCATGAAATAATACAACTAATTAGGCGCTTAAAAGTTAATAACTTGTTGTATGTGTAAGTATATCAATGATATATAAATATAATTCTTTTTGAATTGTTGAAAACTTTATGGACCTGATTAATTGATTCTATTGTGAAATTTCTAACAATAGCCCAAATTAGGCTGTGTTAAAATTGAAATATTTCACTTAATATTTGAATATTGAAGCTAAAATCATTTTCATGAAAGTTAAATATTAATTTCTTTTGATGATTGATTAATATGTAATTTGTATATTATTGAATATCAAGTGTAAGCAATTATTTCAAATTTATATTGTACAATAGTAAATCGTGAAATGAATTTCAAAAATATAATTTAAAGTACAGTTAATCAATATTATATGAAATGCAATAGCACATTCATATTGCATTCATCTGAATTTGTCTGAATAAATTGAATTGAATTATTTCATTTAATCTTTCAAATAAACATCTTAGCTGAAGGATGGTTTTTTGATTTATTACAAAGCACGCTGGCGGAGCGCCTCATAAACAACCACTGCCGAAGAAACGGACACATTCAATGAATCGGCTATGCCATGCATGGGAATGATGATATTCCTGTCAGATGATTGAATCCATTTTTGTGTAAGTCCTTCAGCCTCAGATCCCATGACAATTGCGCAAGGTTTTGTATAATCAGCGGCAAGATAATTTACTGAAGCTTCGAGATAGGTACAGTAAATATATATACCGTTTTCCTTCATCCACCTGATGGCTTCTTCTGAGGTGGAAACAATGATATTGAGCGAAAAAATGCAGCCCAGACTAGCCCGGATAGTATTTGGATTATAAAGATCTGTTGTAGGATTGCATATAATAATGGCATCCACACCGGCGGCATCTCCGGTGCGCATTACAGCACCCAGATTTCCGGGTTTCTCAACGGCCTCCAGAACAATCAACAATGGATTTTCGGGTAGTTTTAAATCTTTTAAAGAATTTGATTTTGATTTAAAAACAGCGATGATTCCGTCTGAGCCTTCACGGTAAGCCATTTTCTCAAAAACTTCTTCCGTGACTGTTTCGTAGTTTTTGAATGCAGGCAGCTGATTTATAATTGCTTGGTACTGCCCTTGCTTTGAAAGTGATTCGCAGATATACAATTCTTCCGGACGGAAACCGGAACGGATTGCGCGGTCTATTTCACGAAATCCTTCGACAGTAAACAATTCCTGTTCTGATCGTTCGGATGCTTTTTGCAGCTTCACGACATTTTTAATTCTTGGATTTGCTTTACTGCTAATCATGAAGGTATAAAGACTTATAAATCAATTATTTGTTCTTTGTAATGTATTCCTCTTTCTGCAAGACGGGCGAGGATAAAGCGTACACTTTCTTCACTTTTTCCAACAAACTCAGGAACATGAACGCCTGCTTTATTGAAAAGGCCTGAATCGAGCAGTCTCAAAGCTGCTGTTGCTGCATAACCGGTGGTCCGGGCCATGGAGTGGATTCCACTGGCTGAATCATAGGTATCGAAAAGGTCGTAGGTATATCTTTTTCGGTGACCATTTGTGTCGGCACCTTCAGTTATGATGCGCATCACCGTGAAATCCTCTTCATTTTGACCAAGTTTCCATTCAGCAAAGAGGAGCTTTTTGGTGAATTCAAGTGGAATTACTTCAGACTGACCGATTTTCACTTTCTCGGTATTGAAAAAGCCCGCCGCCTTCAGAACTTTAATTTTGTCGATATGACCCTGATAACGAAGGGTCTTCTCTGCCATATAATCAGCTTTTAAGGTGTAAACCAGGGACCGGAGTCCGTCGCTGTTGAATGCTTCCAGCGTCCCGATTGGTTGAAAATCCAGAAGTTCTGCTTCTGAAAGTGCTTCTTTGATGACAATCTTGCCATTTTCAACAAGACGGGCTGGGCGCGTATATTCTTCAATCACATCCGATGGACTGAAAACGGCCTTATATTCCCATGGATAGGTTCTCACTTTTGGCAATCCACCAACGTAAATGAGGATTTTCTCGATTTTCTCCAATTTTGAAGCTGAATAACCGCTCAGCAAATGACTCATTCCCGGAGCAACACCCATATCACAAATCACACAAACATTGTTTTTGAGTGCAAGTTCATGCAGATCCAAGGGATTTCCGTCGTAGAAAGCAATGTCCACAGTATTTTTTCCGGCTTCAATAACGGCTCTAAGACTTTGAAAACCAATTGATCCGGGAACAGCGTTAATGACAAGGTCAAACGGAGCCACAAGTTTTTTTACTTCCTCAGGATTCGAGAGATCAGCCTGATACGTATTGATTCCGCTTCCTGAAAATCGATTCAACGATTCCTGAGAGATATCAGCAATGGCTACATCGAATTCATTTTTTGCCTTTAAATCGAGTGCCATTGGTCTGCCAACCAGCCCGGCTCCAAGTACAATAACGCTTTTATTTGCCATGGTTTAATTTTTTTACGAAGGTACAATTTCTTCCCCTTTTCGGGAATACTGAGTAAGGATTACACCAAAAATAACTAAGAACATTCCGCCAATTTTTTCAGCTCCAGGAACCTCTTTCAGGATGAAATAGCTAAAGATTGCCGTAAAGACGGGAATAAGATTTGTGTAAAGACTTGCTTTGGATAGACCGAAGGCCTGAACTGTTCGGGTATAGAATACAAAAGCAAGTGAGCTGGCGAAAATTCCCAGTAAAATAAGGTAAAGCCAGATATCGCCGGGTATAACTGCCAGATTTTTGAGATGATTCCCGGTCAGGAAGGCAAGCGGCAAAAAGAGGAAAATCCCTGTGAAATTCTGCACAGTGATGATCATCAGTGGGTTATATTCTAAGGTAAGTTTCCGAAGCATAACTCCTTGAATTACTGCTGAAACCACTGCTCCAAACAGGAACAAAATACCGACTATTGAAACCTCCTGGGATGAATTTTGGTTTCCGTTCATGATGAGCAAAACACCTATAACAGAAATGATTAATCCTGTGATGTGAATAGGTCTGAGTCGTTCTTTGAGCAGAAACCAGGCGACAACAGGAGTGAAAACTGGAATTGTTGCAATGATGACTGCACTTATCGTAGGTGTAACATGCTGTAAACCATAACTTTCTCCGATGAAATACAGGAAAGGATTAAATACAGAGGATGCCAGAAAAAGCGGAATATGTTTTCTTTTAATTACCTGCCAACTCTTGGTGATCCAAATAATGAACAATAAAACCGGAACGGAGATAATGAGCCGGAGGAAAACTGTTTCTGCCGGATCAAGAACAAGAAATACCTTCTTCGACCAAACGTATGACACGCCCCAAAAGAGCATGGACATCAGAGCGAGCAAATGAACGGTAGTCTTTTTTGTTTTCAAGACATTGATTTACAAAAAGATGATATGATTCCGAAGGATTATGACCTGCCTTCTTCCTGCAAAATATGGGTGTAATGTTTCAAACTACGCATCAGAAGTGCGAACAGGATGGTGATAATCAGGATGCTGACCGAAATACGCTGGAAATTATAGATTCCATAATAGGCATAATACCTGATCTGATCAACAAAGACAAAACCGATCACAGTGGCCAGTATCCCCGAATATTCTCTGCGCAAAACGCTTTTGATACTGAATGGAATTACACTTTTCTTATAGTTTTTGAAAGAAGGAATAAACGCAGGTGTTGTAAGTGACCAGTCGAGATAAGACTGTCCGAATTTCCTTTCCAGAAATCGTTCTTCAGCGAACATGATGCGCTCATAATACAACCAGAAAGCAAGTGAAATAACAAAAATAAACCCGATATTATAGGTGAAAACAACAATTCCGATCCACATAAAATAATTACCAACGTATAAAGGGTGGCGCAAAACGGAATAGATTCCGGTTGAATTGAGGCTCTCAGCGACCTGACCTTCTTTGGTGTTTCGTCCTGAGGTTCCTTTGGGAGTTGTTCCGATTGCATACGCGCGTATCGCGAAGCCGAATGCACTTAACAGCACCGAAAACAAAGCGAGGAACACCTCATGCGAATCCGAAAGCCAATCATTATCAGTCAAATAAACAACCGGAAGGGCAAGTATAAATAGAACCACCGGCAGTTCGCCACGATGTTTGAAAAGCCAGTTTCCACTTTTTTCGAATGAATGAATCAATGCCATAGAAGGGGATATTTTTTTGCAAAAGTAAGGAAAAGGGGGCTTCGCTCGGGCTTTAACAATGTAAACAAAATAATAATATCAGTTTTTGGCTTGTAGGAAAGAATAAAAAATCAGGCTTAAACTATTGAAAGTGAGTTTCATCGAGTAAAACACGAATGCTTCCGATCACGATTTTTGCCTCAATGGATACCGGCACTTGCCGATCGTCAGCACTGACCCAAACATCTACCGTTTCTCCTTTCATAAACAGACTGCCGGTTTTGATCACCGCTGAAAAACGAAAACAGGATACATTTTCTTCTTTCAGATTCTGAATAGTTTCTTTTCCCTTGAAAACAATCGGAAGTACGATCTTTTCACCTTCATGAACCAATGGAAGTGAAACAGTATCTCCTATGATTGCATAAGTAAAATCCATCGAACGGGCAACATAGGTAGCGGTCAGAATGTCGTATAATTTTCCGTCTAAAGTGATGTTTTTCGAACCTGCAAGGCTGTCCTGACTTTGTCGTTCAATATATAGCTGATGTTGCTCATAATCAAAATGATAGTATTCCTGAATCTCCTTGCTCCCTTCGCTTGTGTTTCTTCTGAAGTTTATGGGACGAAAACTGTCTGCTTCAAAGTTCACTTCGAAAGTATCGCACAAGGTATAGAGCCAATCCCAGTTTGGATTTGAGATTCCGGTGCTCATAATATGGAACATATCCCTGTTTTCCTGTTGCTGTCTGCTCAGTTTAAAATCAACTTTACCGGCGTCTATCCAAATAAAACCCAGATTGTAAAACACCTTAAATGACAGATATTCATGATTCCCGAAACGATCCGGATTCACAGCTTCAGCGGGAATTGCATTCAGAAAAAGGAAGATACTTATGAGTAAAGCCAGTCTTTTCATCTTTGGATAGCTACCGGCTACAAAGCTAAAGAAATGTTTGATGGGGAAAAGACGGCTAAATCCTATTTTAATGTACTGGCAAAATTCATTTATTCATTGATTGAGGATATTTTATGAATTCTCATCATTTGCATAGTGCAAAGAATTCTTATTAAATCAAATCAACTTGGTGCTGCAAAAACGACATTAAATTGTTTGGACTGCAAAACAAGAAGCTTGTCCATGGACATGGGCCTGAAAAGCGACCCCGAAGGAGCT
>CAZVKW010000008.1:25617-46799 GCA_964627945.1 uncultured Lentimicrobiaceae bacterium | reverse complement strand
ATACATTTTCGAGTTATCAGGAGAAAACTCAATTCCATAAGGATAAACATATGCTCCAGCACTAGTTTGAGCACTTAATGAAACCGTACCATTATCGCTGTTGAAATCGAATACTTCAATGATACCATCATCTGGTATCACCAAAGCTAATTTTTTTCCATTTGGAGATACCTTCATAAATCCACCATTATTATTGAAAGCAGGGCCGCTCTCCCCCTGATGTTTTGTCCCCACTTCACTCTCAACCGGACTTGTATCTACTCCACTATCAGTGACCTTATATGCATAAAATTTTGAGCCATCAACACTACCGTAACCATGTGCAATTACCCAATAATAATTCTTGTCGGCATTTTTTACTGAAACCAACTTTTGTGAATTCTTATTAAATAATGCCTGATTTTTAGCAGTTATTGTCCATAATCCATTCACTTTTTCAATTGTTGAGTATTTAACACCATTATCGAAGATTCCGGGTAGATACATATCAACAGTAAAAAGAAAATACCTGTCAGGAGTACCGGGGTCCGGAACAAAGAGAGCGGCCTGTGTTGCGGCTTTGTTTCCGTCAAGATCACTGGTTCCATCCAAAAGATAATATCCATTAGTATAAACATTCATACCATCGCTCATAAACAAAAGCTTGCCATCGGCATCACTGATTGTTGCTGCACCGATAATAAATTCGATATTTCCGGGCATTGCCAAAGCCACTGGTGTCCCCTGACTGAAATCGAGCTGTGAACGCAAACCGAAAGTCCACTGATCTGCTTCATGTGGCCTCTCGTAATCGCATTTGGTGGGTTGCTGACTGAATGACAAAACCGGCAATAATACCATGAACAATACAAGGATTACGCACAAACGCTGTAAACCGGATTCAAATATTTTCATAAATTTTGAACAATAAGGGCCATTAATACTTAATTATCTGTTTAACAGCCTTGTAATTAATTGATTGATAGAATATCAGGTATGATCCATTTTTAATGGAAGAGATATCAAATTTTGCTGAACCACTCGCGTTATTCATTACATCCAAAGTCTTATTGAATACCATTTTACCTTGTCTGTCAATGAGATACAAAACTCCATTTTCCGGCAAATTGTCAATTGAAACTGAAAAAGTTCCATTTGTAGGATTAGGACTAACGCTCAGGCCTGAAGAAATATCTGTTCTTTCTTCCAAACCAAGATTACAGGTATTGAAATCAAAAAACAACGTCAATGTATCATCACTCTGGCAACCAGTCGCAGGATTTGTTACCAAAACACTAAATGTCTGAAAATCTACCCATTGTCCATTTGTTATAACTCTTTGTTTGCGCTCGGTTGATCCGTTGCTCCATAAATAATTCATATTGGCCCCGGCGTCTAACCAAACGGAATCTCGAACACATACATTAATAGTATCCGTAGCATACAAATCAATATCAATAGGTTTAAGATCAAATTCAGGAAGCGGATCAACAATAATCTCAATTTCATCGGTCACTTCTTTAAAACCATCATTCACAAGAACAGTGTATATAGTTGTTTCCGTGGGTGTTATTGTAGTTTCGATTCCTGAAAAGGTCCAGGATGAATTATTTGCGGTCCAACTATAAGTATAAGCTCCACTGCCTCCCAAAGGATTGGCTCTGATAAGCGTTGATTGTCCAAAACAAATTTCTGTATCATCGGAAGTAGTTACCACATCAAGATAATCACCGGCGGTAAAAATTGTTACCTCATCAGGAAGGCTGACGCATCCGTTGTTATCGTTCGCGATCAGGGTAAAGGTTGTATGGTTATTTAATAATTTAGTTGCAGGATTTAGTAAATGTAAATCCGCTGGATTAGCTAAAGAATCGGCCGGACTCCACAATGCCTCCGAACTTCCGGAACCACCCGCAACATAACCACTCAATTGGGTTGATGTCCCGACATTGATTGTTTGATCTTGTCCAGCTGTTACTACAGGAAGCGGTTTGACTGTTAAAATTGCCTGACTATTTACAGTGTTCTGACCATCATAGACTGAAATATAGTAGGTTGTTGTAACAATCGGTGAGACAGTTGGATCAGGAATATCTGATGTGAAACCAACCGGATTGGATGTCCAGGTGTAAACATAATTTCCTCCACCTCCACTGGTATAAGCAAACAGATCAGAACTTTCTCCGGCACAAATAACATTAGGTGTAGCAGTTGCAGCCAGATACAAGGCTCCGCCTGTTACACTTACAATCACATCATCTGATGAAACACAACCTGAAATATTATCCGTCGAAGTAAGTGTGAAAACTACTGTGTTTGAAAGACTTATGGTAGTTGGATTCAAAACATTTGGATCTGTAAGATATTCGGCAGGTGTCCATGCATAGGATACATCCCCTGATCCTCCTGTTATTGTTCCTTCGAGCTGGGTTGTCCAGCCATTGGGAATCGACTGGTCTTCACCGGCATTCACAACAGGGAAATCATATACGATAACCGAATGTGAAATAGTTTCAACACAGTTAAACAAACCGGTGTAAGTAGTTAAAGTAACGAGATATGTGCCCGGGTTAGCATAAGTATGGGTCGGATTATCAAGGGCAGATGTCTGGAAATCCCCGAAATTCCATAATTGACTGGTAATGAAATAGGAATCAGGATTCGTAGTTGATTCATTGACAAATACTGTGGTTTCTCCAAAACACACATCATTGGCCGAAAATTCAGGAACGGGTAAAGCATTCACAATCACATTGGTAGAGATCGGATCACTTTGGCTTCCATTAACAGTAATCACCAAGGAATATTCACCCGCATCTTCCATAACTGAATTCAAGATAACCGGATTCTGCTGATTGGATGACCAACCGTTCGGGCCTGTCCAATTATAAGTCGCTCCCGGAAAATCATCGGCACTAAATGTTATACTTTCTCCATAACAAACCGGACTATTACTTCCTATCGGAGGTGGAACAATTGTACAATCTGTTGCACCTACACCACCGGTTTTCTGAAAGGTAATATTGCATGGCTGATTAGAATAGTTGGTAATCAGGAGGATATAGTATTTTCCAAGGATACCGTTTGGGATGTCACAATATTCAGTAGCCGCTGTTGAATAGCTGCAGTCAATAACTTTATTCGCTGTCAGTGCAGCAACGCAGGGAGATGATGGGTTGTCAAACGGTCCCCAGAGGATAAAATCTATATCACGTGCAGGTACACTGAACATCTTTATTGTCAAACTACCTGCAATGGCTATTTTCATATGATACCAGGCCGGATTTGGAGTTGATCCAAGACAATCATAAAATGGTCCACTTTCACCACTTCCAGAATTAACACCTGCTGGAAAATTATAAATCAAATCGGTACAGAAAGGCAATGAATTGCGGCATGAATCGTTTTCGGTATCCAAAACACCACGCATGAGTCTGTCGGATGTTTCATAACCGTATTTACTTGCAAATGACTGAAGTACATTTGTTTGAATATCTTTCCCAGCCACCAAATCTTTTTCAACAATTCGTTGAACTGTTGCATCATAAAAGCGCAGTAATTCAGTCTGAGTCATTTTACTGCTGCTAATAGCAAGCCTTGAGGCACTGCTTAGTGGTGCAATCCGAAAATCCATGTTAGATTTAAAGAAATCGTATACTTCTGACCTTGCCGAAAGCGATGTAATTTCAGTCAGGTCAACTACCAAAGTTTGTTCATTCATCTTAACTAGCCCGTGCTGCTGGGCGGTCAGATGCTCTATACCTATAATACTGATCGCAATAAATACTATCAGCCATAAGCACACTTTATATAAACTTCTCATGGATATAGAGTTTAAGTTATCTCAATAAAAAAAAGCGTTCCCCTTTGTCAATTCGGGCGCAAAATACAAAAAAAACGAAGTATCTGGATTTTTCCATTCAATTATTATACAGTATACGGCTCTTCGAAATAAGTACTTTTACGCACTTATTTCCGTTGAGGAAATATGCTGAATTTTAAAATGATTTTTATGAGGCTGAACAAGTCGTTTTATATTATTTCAACAGTATTTATCTTATTGTTTACCAATAATTTATATTCACAGTATTATTTAAGTGGCACAATTAATTCCTATCAGAAAAAAAACCTGAATCTCTACCGTGTTTATGGCGAAAAAAGAATTCTTATCGGATCAGATACATCTGATAATTCAGGAAATTTCAGGATTAAATTGCCTACAGATTTGCTATCCGGTATGCTATTGCTGATGAATGACGAAAGAAAATCTATAAAACTCATCTTCAACCAGGAATCATTGCAACTAGAAGCAAAGAATTTTAATCAGACTGAAACTTTTCACTTTGGTCCTTCCTTTGAAAATCAGATATGGTTTGATTACATCCGTCTTAATACCGAAGTTCAACAAAAAACCGATCTCATTTTTCCGATTCTTATGGAATATCCTCAAAATACAGCGTATTATAAATCAAGTAAAAAGGAATTTGATCAACTTGAAAAACGATTGCAGAATTTCATTCTTAAAACACAAAAGAAATATCCTGATTCATATGCTTCAAAACTGATAAAAACAGATGCAAGTCCTTCTCAGGCAGAGAGATATTCTTATCAGGAAAAAACAGACTTTTTAAAAAATCATTTTCTTGACTCAATCGACTTCCAGGATACAAGCTTGCTGAACTCAGATATTCTTACAAAAAAAATGATTGATTTCATTGCTCTTTATCAGGACGATCGCCTGAATATAAATGACTTACAGGCTGAGTTTATAAAAGCTGTTGATATAATTCTTGAAAAAGCTGCACAAAATGAAACAATGTACATTTTCACGCTGGAGTTCTTTCTCGAAGGCTTTACCGAAATGGGTCTGAATCAATTAACAGAATATTTGAGTGAATTACCCCATCTCGCTACAGATTGCCTTAGTTCTGGTTCTCTACAGCGTATCGATCAGATTGTGAGCCCATTCAGAAAAGTTTTGAATGGAAATCCGGCGCCTGATCTCATTGGAAAGTTAATCACTGGCCAAGATTTCGATCTCGATTCGATACAAAATTCAAGAATTGTCATCGTTTTCTGGTCTGCATTTTGTCCACATTGTATTGATTTACTACCAAAACTTACTCAAATTAAGTCGCAATATCCTGATGTTCAAATTGTTTCGGTAATAACCGACAAATATCCAGAAGCAGCCAATGATTTCGTCAAAAAGGAAAAGCTCAGTTTTTACCATCTTTTTGATGGATTAGCCTGGGAAAGCCCCTTCACCCAAACATATAAAGTGTTTAGCACACCCACCATGTTTCTGATCGACAAGAACCATATTATACTCGGAAAACCCATCGGTTTGAACGAATTAAGAACCATGTTAAATATTTGATTTTAAGATATTTAGTTCTAATCTAAGCGAAGAATGCCAAATCAGGAAAAAATTGTATTTTTGGCCAACTGATTCTGTTCACTCATGCGTTACCGATACTTTTTCCTCAATCTTATTTTATTTTTACTCTTTAGTAACAGCAAAAGTGCTTTAAGTCAGGCTGATTCACTTCAGACAGTCTGGGTAGATTCAGTCTTTCAAAGCCTCAGTTTGAATGAAAAAATCGGACAACTAATTTTTGTTCGGGCAAACGTTTCGGGAGAAGCCTACGACGAGAGGGTTTCATCCTATATTTCCAGATATAATATTGGCGGAATTACTTTTTTTAAAGCCAAAGCTGTTGATCAACTCAAGAAAACAAATGAATGGCAGGCCCTGGCCAAAACACCTCTCCTTATTACAATTGATGGAGAATGGGGCCTTGGGATGCGGCTTTCTGATGCAGTTTCCTATCCATATCAGATGACACTAGGCGCCGTGAGTAACGACAGTCTGATCTATCAAATGGGTACACAGATTGCCGAACAATGTAAGCGGATGGGCATCCATTCCAATTTTTCTCCGGTAGTCGATATCAACAATAATCCGGCAAATCCGGTAATCGGAATGCGCAGTTTTGGCGATAGTCCGGCCTTAGTCGCCCATAAAGCTGCCCTTTATGCGAATGCACTCCGTGATCATGGTATTTTAGCCACAGCCAAACATTTTCCTGGCCATGGCAATACACAGTCTGATTCACATAAAACCCTTCCAACCATTGAAGGTGATCGCGATCAACTGAATCAAACCGAACTTTTTCCTTTTCAATATTTGATTCATGAGGGACTCGAAGGCATCATGGTAGCACATCTGAATGTTCCTGCCCTGGAACCAGTTCAGGGAACACCTTCCACGCTCTCGAAAAGCATTATCACAGGATTATTGAAACAAGAGCTTGGTTTTAAAGGGCTTGTAATATCTGATGCACTCGATATGAAAGGTGTTACAGAAGGTCTTCCTGCAGGCGAAATTGGTCTGAAAGCCTTCATGGCCGGCAACGATGTATTGCTGATTCCAGCTGATATCCCGGCAACCATTCAAAGTATTCGAACTGCCATTGAGACAGGGACTTTGCCAATGACCCAACTTGAGGAAAGTTGCCGCAAAATACTGCAATGGAAATATCGGGCCGGACTTTCAAACTATCAGCCTTGTCCCGAAGAGAACCTCATTCTTGATCTTCAAAACACTGATTATCATAGTCTTATTTACGATTTATACCGTGATGCTGTCACGCTCGTCAAGGATGATAATATTCTAAGTAAACTCGGTGATCCGAAGTTAAAAATCGCTACGGTGGCGGTTGGTTACAGCAAAACAACTGGTTTTCAGCATGAATTAACTTCAGCCGGATTAAAAGCCACTCATTTTCTTTTACCGAAGAACGCCGATCAAAAACGACTTTTGACCCTCAAACAATCTCTGGCAAAATTCGATCTAGTGATTATCAGTATTCAGAATACCAATATTTTAGCTTCGAAAAAATTCGGTATCGAAGATCAGGCAATTAGATTTGTTAACGAACTGATGAAAACAAAACAATCAATTCTGACAATTTTCGCCTCTCCATACGCACTCAATCAGTTCAGCCTTACACCGGCTTGTAAATCAATACTTATTGCTTATCAGGATAATGACAATACTGCAAGTGTAGCTGCCGGAATTCTTACCGGTAGATTGGCTTCTAAAGGTAGGCTGCCGGTTAGCCTAAGTACTGAATTTCCTGCCGGAACAGGAATCATCGGATCGGAACAATTTGAAATCCAACAGATTGAAAAAAAAACTTCAATCGATGAATCCATTCTAAGAAAAATCGATTCAGTAGCCCAGGAAGGAATCTCAAAAAAGGCATATCCAGGTTGTCAGGTGCTTGCGCTGAAAGATGGAGAAGTAATTTATCAGCGTTCATTTGGTTTTCATACCTACTCGAAAATTGATTCAGTAAAAAACACAGATCTATATGATCTTGCCTCACTGACCAAAATGTTATCTTCCACACTGGCAATCATGAAGTTATACGAGGATAAAAAGATAAAATTGGAAGACACCCTTGGTAAGTTTTTTCCCTATCTGAAAGGTAGTACAAAGTCGAAACTGAAGTTGATTGATATTATGACACATCAGGCAGGTCTGGATGGTTGGATTCCTTTCCACCTGGAAACTTTCAGTGATGCCGGACCCGATCCAAAACTTTACTCCAGCAAAGTAGATTTAGATCACCCGTATCGTGTAGCCGAAAATATGTATATGATCCGTACATACAAGAATAAAATCTTCGGGGAAATTGCTGACAGCAAAATGAAAACCAAAGAATACCGTTACAGCGATCTGGGATTTTACTTCATGCCGGATTTAGTCGAATTGCTTACCAATCAGAAGTTTGATGAATATGTTTACACAAATTTCTACCAAGCACTTGGACTAACATCAACCTGCTTTCGTCCTTTAACTCACTTTCCAAAGAATCAGATTGTCCCGACTGAAGACGACAAAGAATTCAGACATCAACTCTTACAGGGTGATGTGCATGATTATGGCGCAGCTCTTTTAGGAGGAATTTCGGGTCATGCAGGTTTGTTTTCAAACGCAGCAGAAGTTGGTATTATCATGCAAATGCTTCTGAATGGCGGAGAGTACAATGGAAAACGAATTCTACAGGCCGAAACTATTAAAACATTCACATCGGCGCCATTTGCCTCCAACAAAAACCGCCGCGGCATTGGGTTCGATAAAACACCCCTCGATAAAAATGAAGCCCGAATGCCAGCTCCTTCGGCCTCTTCCAAAAGTTTTGGCCATTCCGGATTTACCGGAACATTTGCCTGGGCTGATCCTGAAAACAAGCTGGTTTTCGTATTTCTTTCAAATCGAATCTATCCAGACGCCAACAATCAGATGATCAGCAAGTTGAATACAAGAACTGTGCTTCACGAAACGTTTTATAAAGCCATTCAGTTAACTTCACCCACAGTTCAGAAATAAAATGCATAAGATTTCAGGACATATTCATTCCGAACGACGCGAAAACCGGAATCTGCTGATTACGGTATTGCTTAACCTGACAATTTCTTTAGTAGAACTTATGGGTGGTTTGGTTTCGAACAGTCTGGCATTGATTTCTGATGCAATTCATAATTTCAGCGATGGTATTGCAGTTGCTATTACCTATATTAGTCTGAAAATCAGTAAAAAAGAATCAAATGAAACAAATACATTTGGATACAAACGTATTCAGATTCTGGCTGCATTATTCAATGCCGTGACCCTGATTGCCATCTGTATATTTCTGCTTTTCGAGGCCTACCAACGCTTTATGCATCCGGAGCCGGTGAAAAGTACTGCCATGTTTGTTGTCGCAACCATCGGCCTCATTGCCAACATCATCGGAGTTTTTCTGTTAAAAGATTTCTCAAAGGGCAACCTGAATGTGAAAGCCGCTTATCTTCATCTGATAGGTGACAGCCTGTCATCAGTTGCAGTAATTGTGGGTGGTGTCTTGATATATTATTTTGATATACAATGGATTGATCCATTAATAACTGTTTTGATCAGTCTTTACATCATTACTGAAACCTGGCACGTTTTATCGGAAACCTACTTCATTTTGATGCAATCCACTCCTAAATCACTTGATATCAATAATATACGGAATGAAATCTGTAAAATTCAAGGTGTTAAAGATTTACACCATGTACATATCTGGAGTCTTACAGATCAGCAAATCCATTTTGAAGGTCATATTGAACTTTGTGAAGACAAAAAGATCAGCGAAAGTCAGGAAATCTACTGCCAGATCAAAGAAATTCTTCTCAAATCATATGGTATACAACATATTACACTTCAACCTGAATTCAATTTCTGCGACGATAAACATTTAGTTTCACCCAATCATACATGCTAATATAATTTTTATGGCAAATAAATTAAAATCTATTCTGCTCTGGTTTCTTTCGGTAGTTTTGATGCTTGGTTTGGCTGTATATCAGCGAACTACAGGACCAACCTATCCTTCAAGAGGTAAAATAGAAATGAATGGCAAGAATTATTCCTTTAAATTGCTCCGGACCCATGATACCGGAATGGACGCTCCTTTTGAAATGGAGGTTCCGGAGGATGCTACTGCCACATTCAGATTCAAACGATTCAAGAGCCATGATGAATGGACAGAGGTCAGTCTCAAACCAGAAAACGGCAAAATAAAAGCCGGAATTCCTCAGCAACCTGCTGCCGGTAAGGTTGAATATGAGGTTATTATACAACATCAAGGGAAAATTATTCCATTAACTGATGAACCGATTGTTATTCGATTCAAAGGTGCTGTACCTACATTTATCCTCTATCCACATATCTTTTTTATGTTTTTCGCGATGGTTTTCAGCATCCGAACTGGTTTTGAAGCAGCATTCAAGCGTCAAAACATCTATTTGTTCAACATCATCACCATGATGCTGTTTCTGGTTGGTGGATTGATTCTTGGTCCGATTGTTCAGAAATATGCTTTCGATGCATATTGGACCGGATGGCCATGGGGTCATGATCTCACCGATAACAAAACACTTCTGGCATTCATTTTCTGGTTCATTTCATTTATGGTCCTTCGTAAAAACAGGCAAAACCGGGTTTGGCCAATCGTTGCCATGTTCGTTATGCTTGCTGTCTATCTGATTCCTCACAGTGTTCTGGGCTCCGAGATTGATTATACAAAAACCGAAGCCAAACCTTCTAATAACACCGAAATCAAACCATGAGCCTCGCAATTATTATTATTACAGTTTTGGTATCCATAACTGCATTTAACAATCATGACACCTTTAACAACCTGAAATTCAATGCATGGCTGATCAAAGAAAAGAATCAGACCTGGCGTTTTTTCAGCTACGCCCTCGTCCATGCCGGATGGATGCATTTGCTGATAAATATGTTTGTACTATGGTCGTTTGGCGGATTGGTTGAAGAGGGTTTCTTCATTTATTTCGGGAGTCCGAAAAACATGCTCTATTTTGGTTTGCTGTATGTAGGTGGAATTATTTTCTCGACGCTTTTCGATTTTGGAAAGCAGAAAAATAATCCATATTACGACGCAGTCGGGGCTTCCGGAGCTGTTTCGGCAGTAGTATTTGCAAGTATTCTGTTCGCTCCTGACAATACACTCCTCATCTTCCCGATCCCATTTCCGGTACCAGCCTATGTTTTTGGGATCTTATATCTGGTTTATTCGGCATATATGAGCAAGCAGGGTAAAGATAATATCGGTCACAATGCACATTTTTACGGTGCTTTGTTTGGATTCATTTTCCCTATTGCACTGAAACCAGCACTTTTTCAGCACTTTCTGAATCAGATTTTCTGAACAATCAATTCATTTCAGGATTGACCGGAAATTGTTTCCAGAGATCATAAGGTGATCCGAGTTGGCTCACAAAGCGTGACCACATACTTGCATGATTGGTAGCCAGAATTTTGCGACTGGTGGCATTTGTTACAACCCATGAATTCCGTTCGAGCTCCATATCAAGCTGATTGGGTTCCCAACCGGCATATCCCATATAAAAACGAATCTGGCCGGGACGAACAGTCCCCATTCTGATCTTTTCACGGATGCTTTCAAGATCGCCACCCCAGAAAAGACCATCCAAAACTTCAAGAGATCCATCTATCTCATTTCCAATAGTATGCAATATAAAAACATGATCTGGCTGAACCGGTCCACCCAGATAAACACGTGCATCAAAGTCAGGAAAACCTTTAATAATATCATTAAACTTCTCTGGCACAGGCTTGTTCATGATCAGTCCGAATGATCCGTCCTGATCATGTTCGATCAACAGAACAACTGAACGTCCAAAATAAAAATCATCCAGAAAGGGTTCAGAAAGAATTAGCTTCCCTTTGCCTGGTTCCAGTTCATTCCTTCTGATAGCAAACATTTTATCGAGATCCATTTTTCGAGCCTTTCGTATCGGTTTGGATGATTAATCGCTACTTTTGCGCAAATAATCAAGCTACCGTCATTTTGTCAACACTATTTAACGATATTCAGTTTCACAAATTACGTTCCAGATTCACTTTCATCGCTTATCAAAATTATTCATTTTCGATAGACGAAGGCAAGATCAGGATCAGATATTTATTCAATCTTTCAGATATTCACCGCTTCGAGCCTCAGATTGAGATACCTCTGCGCAGTTTCTACCGGATTGATCAGTTATCTAACGCAGAATTAGAGGCATTTATTTTCAATATCGGGATGATTGAATTAATCAGCTATTGGAAATGTGCCTGCCCACCAAAAGTGATTATTCAAGCCTTCCACCTTGATGAAGATCAGATTAACTGGTGGAAGAAACTGTATTTCAATGGTTTGGGTGAATTTTTCTATACAAATGGAATTGAAACGAATCTGGAAGAATTCATGGAAATAATTCCTGAATCAGATAAAAAACTATCGGTTTCCCAAACAAAGTTGACGGATGGCATTCTGGTTCCAATCGGTGGTGGAAAAGATTCAATCATTAGTCTTGAGTTGTTGCGAAAAACTGATTATCAGATTATTCCATTGATCGTAAATCCTCGAGGAGCCACGATCAATACAATTGAAACAGCAGGTTTCGGGCTATCCGACTGTGTAATTATCAACCGTAGTATTGATCCGCTTCTGATAAAACTGAACCAAGAAGGTTTTCTGAATGGTCATACTCCATTTTCAGCTTTGTTGGCATTTGTGGGTGTTCTAGCTTCACAACTTACTGGTTTTAAACATATTGCTCTTTCCAACGAATCCAGTGCCAATGAATCAACTGTTATCAATACCCAAATCAACCATCAATACAGCAAATCGATCGACTTTGAGCGTGATTTCAGAAATTACAGCAGACAATTTCTTCACCCTGAGCTTAACTATTTCAGTTTGCTCCGACCTTTGAACGAACTTCAGATTGGAAAACTTTTTAGTGGTAATAAACAGTATTTCAATATCTTCCGAAGTTGTAATGTTGGAAGCAAGACCGATTCCTGGTGTGGAAACTGCCCGAAATGCTTATTTACATATCTAATGCTGGTTCCTCATTTGCCCTTAAATACTGTTAATCAGATTTTTGGAAAAGATTTAAGTTCAAATGAACATTTGGTTCCTGTTCTCAGAGAATTACGGGGCAAGAGCGAAACAAAACCTTTCGAATGTGTTGGTACTGTCGAAGAGGTTGAAGCGGCTGTTCAGTATATTTTAGACCGCAACCCTGTTCTACAAAACACAATCCTTTTTAAAGAAATTGATAAGTTTGGTCCAAAAGAATCCAATTTTCGGATTCTATTGGAAACATATAATCATGAACATTTTTTGCTTCCTGAGTACGAAAAAATTGTAAAAGACGCTTTGTATGCTTCAGAAAATCATTGATTCACTGACAAATAAAACAATTTTAATTCTAGGATTTGGCCGCGAAGGGCGTTCAAGTCTGGAATTTATCCGGAATCATTTTGGCAATATTCCTGTTGGAATCGCTGATGCGAATCCTGATGCCTTTACTTCCATTTCTGAAGATCAGTTGCCATTTGTCAAGCTTCACAGTGGAGAAAATTACACAGAAGCTGTTCATTCTTATGATCTGATCATCAAATCACCGGGCATTGCCATTCCTGAAAAATGGGCTGCAACGGGAAAATTTACTTCCCAGACAGATCTTTTTCTGGCAGCATATTCGCATCAAACTATCGGAATAACCGGAACGAAAGGAAAGAGCACTACTACAAGTCTAATTCTGCATTTATTAAACTGTTCTGGTAAAGATTGTGTTTTAGCCGGAAATATTGGCATTCCCTGTTTTGATGTCATTGAAAAAATCAATCCTGAAACCCAGGTCGTTTTTGAATTATCTGCCAATCAGCTACAATACGTGCATCATTCGCCACATATCTCAGTTTTGTTGAATATTTTTGAGGAGCATCTTGACTATTTTGGAACTTTTGAAAAATATAAAGAAGCGAAATACGCTATTTGCAAATTTCAGACCCGAAATGACGCATTCGTTTGTCACCGCGACTTTGTTCCGGATGAACTTCCGGCACATGATATGCTTTTACAGTTCCCATTAGGTTTGCTGAGTGGCGAAGAAAAAATCAATTCTATCCGTGGTGCACATAACCGATTGAATATGGAAGCAGCATTGCTTGCTGTTCACGCTGTTGGGATCAATATGCAGGAAGCCATAAAACATTTGCACACATTCAAAGGATTGCCTCACCGGCTCGAGAATATCGGGGTTTTTGACGAAGTCACTTTTTACAACGACAGTATCGCCACTGTGCCAGAAGCTACAATTGCAGCCATAGAGACACTCGATAGAACTGATTTTCTGCTTCTGGGCGGCTTTGATCGGGGAATAGATTACACTTCCCTGATTGAATATCTGGTGGATAATAATGTTCCGAATATTCTGTTTACCGGAAAAGCTGGTGAACGAATAATGAAAACCCTCTCAAAATTTAGTCTTGATTCTATTTTTTTTACCTACTCATCTATGAATGAGGCATTTAAATATATTTCTGAAAATGCGGTTTCGGGCGATGTTTGTCTTCTATCACCAGCAGCAGCAAGTTATGATATCTATAAAAATTTCGAACACCGGGGTGAAACTTACAAGGAATTGGCGAAAAACTTCAGAAGAAAAAGCCTATAACTCAAGTTTCCCTTCGGATCGAAGTCGTTCAAATTCGGCTTCCAGCAAATCGGGACGTTTCACTGAAGTGCGGCTCCAGTTCAGTAAAATCTGATTTTTTTCATCATCCTTCAGTTGCCAGTCAACCGGCATTGATCTCAATCTGTGGGTCAAAGTATAAAGGACGATTGCTGCCGAAACACTTACATTATAACTCTCGGTAAACCCAACCATTGGAATCCTGATAAAAGCATCAGCCTGATTGACAGCTTCTTCTGACAAACCTTCTTTCTCCGTGCCGAAAATAATTGCAACCGGTTTATCCAAAGGAAGTGTTTCGGGACTGAAATTTTCACGATGTGGACTTGTAGCCACAATCCTGTATCCTTTTGATTTCAAATTACTTATTGCGTCTGCACTGTTGTTTCTGCCCTTATTGAACTTGGTCATTTTCAGCCATTGTGTGCTTCCAACCGTCACATCCGGATTCACTTCATATCTGAATCTGTTTTCTACGATGTGTACGTCCATAATGCCAGTAAGATCGCAGGTACGCAAAATTGCGCTTGCATTTTGCGAATGTGAAATATCCTCCAGCATCACAGTAATATACCTCGTCCGGTTTGAAAGCACCTCTTTGAATTTCATTTTCCGGTTTTCGGTCAGGAAGCTGCTGAAATATGCCAATAATTCAGGATCAAAAACCTGTTCATATTTCGAGTATTTCATTGAATTCATCATCTCTCGAATCTATTTTTTGTCCGGAAATTGATACAAATCCTGATTCCCACCCGGCATTGCCGGTCCGGGAGATTGTGTAGCTTCATCTTTTCTGATTCCATCTTCCATCGTATAGCTAATCAACTCTTCTACAGTGATTTTGCGATAGCCAAGCGGGGAGCTAAACAATTCGGCCGGAATAGGTACCTCCCGAATACTTTCGGTAATTGTAATGTTCTCTCCCAATGGCGTTGGAATAACTGACTTCAGGATGAGGCCTTTTTGAACGAGATAAAACCATTCTTCACTCTGCCTGTAAAAAGTGACGATACTTGGCTTCGTAAATATCTGCGTCATAGCTGCAACCTTATGTAAATCAATGGATTGATACGGTTCAACCTGATTTGTTATCCAGATACGCTCATTTACATTTGTATCTATCATCACCTGAAAACCGTTTGCCTTATAGCCGGAAATTGTCAGCAGAGAGTCGTAAGGAGTAATTCGGATACTCGCAGGAAGCCGCTTGATAAGTGTATCAGATTTCATAACCGAGACAATGGAATCAAATTCAGTTTCTGCAATCAGCCTTTCACGAGAAGGAAGCTGGGCTATAGAAACTTTCAACTGTGTTTCAAAATGATTGATAATGGATGTGCGTAAAGTGTCATAACTCCCTGTCCAGTAGGTCGATTTATCCGAAAATATCAGTGACATTTCACCTGTATTCACATCCAGTAAGATGATTGACTGATTATTTTCGATACGCATCTTTCCATCCTGAATAAAAGTGGATTGAAAAGAGAAATTTCCATATCGGTCTTCACTTTTCTCCACAATATACCAACCAGCCATTGCACAACCCACAGGTAAAATAAGTAAGAGGATTACAAAAATGACTGAAATACCCGGTTTTCTGAAATGTAAACCAGACTTCAAATTCGATAAATACCGATGTTCAGGACGATGAATGATCATAGAATGTTATAGTGAAGCCAGTAAGCCTCAAATTTTTAAAATATCTTGCTTCTATTTGAATGAAAAAAACTACTTTTGCACTTCCAAAATTAAAACTTATGGCTCATAGCAAAGGTACTGAAAAAGCTGACGAAAGAATTGAAGTAGTTGAATCAGCATTAAGTAGATCGGAACAATTTATCGAAAACAACCAGAAACCTCTGATAATCGGAGTTTTAGCAATTGCTTTGGTGGTTGTGGCCTATTTCGGAATTAACCGCTATTTTATTGAGCCGAAACAAAAAGAAGCCTTGACACAGATGTTCATGGCTCAGAAGTTTTTTGAATCGGATTCACTTCAGAAAGCATTGTATGGTGATGGAAACAGCATGGGTTTCATTGAAATAGCTGATGAATACAGCTCAACCAAAGCTGGTAATCTGGCTTGCTATTATGCTGGCATCAGTTTGTTAAAAAAAGGTGAGTTCAACGATGCAATCAAATATCTTGATAAATTTGAAAGCAACGATCATATTCTTTCGGCTATGGCAAAAGGTGCCAAAGGTGATGCCTATCTCGAACTGAACCAAAGTGATAAGGCTGCTTCTCAATATATGAATGCTGCCAAAACCAATCCAAATGAATTCACCAGCCCGATGTTCCTGATGAAAGCCGGAAATACATATGAACTGATAGGAAATTATGCTGACGCTTTGAAAGCATACGAACAACTGAAAGCAGATTTTCCAACCACAACTGACGGACGCAATGCTGATAAATATATCGCACGCGCTCAGGCTAAAACCGGAAAATAGCAGTTTCTAAGACAATATTTGAAAACCTGATTCGGATTGAGTCAGGTTTTTTTTATTTTTGAAGCATATGAACAAGAAAATCGTTTTTTTCGGCACACCGGAATTTGCTTCTGCACAACTTGAAAACATCATTCAATCAGGTTTTGAGGTTGTTGCTGTTGTAACAGCACCTGATAAGCCTGCCGGTCGCGGCAAAAAAATTCAACAATCGGCTGTAAAACAGACAGCCTTGAAACATGGGATTGAAGTTCTTCAGCCGGAAAAACTTAAAGATCTTGCATTTTTGAAGCAACTCGCAGATTTACAAGCTGATGTGTTTGTGGTAATTGCTTTCAGAATGTTGCCTGAACAAGTTTGGCAAATGCCTCTTTCTGGTACTTTCAATTTGCATGCTTCACTGCTTCCGGCTTATAGGGGTGCGGCCCCAATCAACAGGGCCATCATGAACGGTGAGAAAACAACTGGTTTGACGACTTTTTTTATCGACGAGAAAATCGATGAAGGACAGATAATCGATCAGATT
Source organism: uncultured Lentimicrobiaceae bacterium (assembly GCA_964627945.1). GTDB lineage: Bacteria > Bacteroidota > Bacteroidia > Bacteroidales > F082 > CAJBPB01. The sequence continues at coordinate 29,732 of CAZVKW010000008.1, read as the reverse complement.
ACCATCGAAATTGGGGATAATGAAACTGCGGGTGAACTACACGATCGAATGGTTGAAATTGGTAAGCCTCTTGTAATAAACACATTACAATCAATTTTCTCGAAATCAATAGTACCTGTACAACAATATGCTTTATGGAATTCCAATGAAATTATTCCGACTGCACCAAAAATCTTCAAACAAGATTGTATTATTCTATGGAACCGGCCGATGAATGAAATCATCAATCAGATTCGGGGATTATCGCCATATCCGGCGGCTTTCACAACATTGAGCAATGAAAATGGTGAAAAACTGGAATTAAAAATCTTTAAAGCTATTTCAATCGAAGTAAAGATCAATACCAACTCATTTAAGCTTATTACGGATCATAAAACATATTTTAAGATAGCGATGGCTGAAGGTTGCATCTCATTTCTTGAAGTGCAGCAAGCCGGAAAACGAGCTATGCTTATTTCCGAATTTCTGCGGGGAACACCAATGAACGGAAATTGGTTCATTCATCAGCCAAACACCGCTCTACAGAATCAATGATACCCGTGATTCTCACATGATTATCGCCCTATTCGACCTATTTTATCAACAAACACCTGCATTTATCAACAATCCGTGATTTTTTGAAGAAAATGTTTGCGTTTGAAAATTAAAAACCTATTTTTGTTCGGTGTTCAACCAATTTTTTTTTAAATATTTAAATTATTAACAATGAACAAAGCTGAATTAATTGATGCAATGGCTGAAGGAGCCGGACTAACGAAAGCAGATGCAAAAAGAGCATTAGACGCTTTTATTGACGCAACAACTAAATCCTTAAAAGCAGGCGACCGCGTTGCTTTAGTAGGTTTTGGATCATTCTCTGTTTCTGAAAGAGCAGCAAGAAAAGGACGTAACCCACAGACTGGAAAAGAAATTAAAATTTCTGCCAAGAAAGTGGTAAAATTCAAAGCAGGCACTGAACTTTCAGATATCGTAAAAAAATAATTTTTTACTTTACAGAAGAAAAACGCTTTGAATTAATCATAGCGTTTTTTTTATGCGCATGTCTTAATTAATTGTAATCCCAGGAAATCATAGATTAGAAATTGTACACTTACCGGAGGGGAAAGAAATTACCACTTCCGATTTTTACAAGACTGTTATCCAATGGATTACCACTATAATAAACATTTCCAATCGAACTGATTGTGGCTCCCAGAAAAATTCTGGCGTTCACATAGCAATCATTTGATCCTCTGTTTTCGAGGTAGGTAAAATTGGTCGCAAAATCTGTCGCCCTCACCGGACCGTAACTCGCCTGATAGATATAATTTATTTCCGAGAAACCTTTTACCACTAAATCAGCTGTTCCATAGTGAAAATTCAGGAAGGTCAATTTGCTTTTCAGATCAAGATTTACTGTTCCTGAACCTTCGTAGATATTGATTGAAAAGGTATCGGAAATAATCGGTGTTGAACAGACAAAGTCCCCAATTGAGCGATATTCGATATTTTTAAGACCGGGCAAACAAATCCTGACTTTAAAAGGCAGTTCAAAACTGCGTGTCCAGTTACAGGTATTCAAATTTTGAATTACCAATTGTCGGATGTTAAACGGCACAGAATCAATGAGAATCTGCGTATTTTGGACCTGAAGATCAATTCCGCTGATCAGATTCTCTCCGGCCGTGACTTCAACGAAAACCTCATCCCCATCAACATATTCAACATCTACATTATCAAGCATCTTGATACTATTGAAAGAAGGAAGTTCACGTGTTTCAGTAATTATTGTTCCGGCTGGAATAAAACAACCGGAAGCTTCCGGTTTATTACACGAATTGGATAAAATAGCCAGTAAAATCAATACAAAGCCGTGGTTCAACTTCATTTTAGTAATACTTAAAATTTAAACGATAACCTAGACCAAAACCAATGAAATCTGCCTTTCCGTAATGTGCGGTTAAAGTTACCGCGGCAAATAAATTATCAGTAAAATGCTGTTTAACAGCAAGTTTCTGATACATCTGTCCTTCGCTAAGTTCTTTGCCCGCAAGATGAAATCCCAGATTGAATAAAAAAGAGGTGCGATCGAGTAACATTTCATAGGCCAAGTTGGCACCGGGTTTAAGAATCTGCCAATCAGAACTATAGGGAATATACTTTTTATCCAGCACTGCCTTATCTGAAGCATCGTAGGTGAGATCGAAGCCAAGTCCAAGCCGGCTTCGCATTGAAACCTGTTTCATTGTATTCAATGATATGTTGTACACAAAATATCGTTTTCCAACCTCCTGGGTCATATCCTTCAATCCTGTCGAAACGGATAATTCAGTCGAAATCCATTTTTTTCCATCGAACTCAAATGGGTACAGCTCCGGAGTGAGTTTCTTTTGCATATATGGATTTGGGTTCTTCAAGAAACATGAAAAGCCAGTAGATACAGTCAAAAGATTCAATCCATAATTGGGTGTTTTCATCGATCCGTTTGAAAAATGGGTAAGTCCGGAAGCTAAAATCCAACTCATCCGTTTTGATATCTGCCAACGATATTCAAAATAAAGACTTACAGCCGCGTTGAGATGCGAACCGATTGCAAAATTCTTATAATTATCAATCGGATCAAATTTATTGGTTAGCCATCCAAGCCCCAATCCAATCCTGAAATTCAGGCTGTGATCCATATCATGGTTCAATGGAAAATTGATGTAAGGATAAACAGCAAGTCCCTGCCCGATCTCCTCAAAACCTCCAAGTGGTGAATACCAGACACCGACTCCGATGAGTGGATAACGGTAGAGTGATTCCCATCTGCTTTTACCATAAGTGGCGCGGTGAATATCAAGCTCAAAGGCAGGATAATGGGCATCGAAACGCTGCATCTCGAAATGGTGCTGCAAAAAAATACCGTAATGGGCTCTGGCTTCGAACTGCAGATTGTATTTGGATAACTGTCTGATTGTCTGTGCATTCAAATCCAAATTGAACAGGAAAGCAGTGAAAAAAATAAAAAGAAACTTCTTCCCTGTCATGTTTACTAATTATTCAGCCAAATATACTGATTCCTTATAACGGCTTCTAATACCTTATAATATGCGAAATCAATTTTTGGGTGGCAGATTGGATGATCGGATATCGAAGAAATTATTGGTCTGAGAATTAAGTCTGTATCCAGGCTGATTCCCCCACGAAGCCGGATAATCTTCGATCATCATATCTTCTTCAGTATCATTTGACACAAATGGCCGGATCATATTTTGCCAATTCTCGATACGCTCGATGCTGCTCGTAATAAAAAAGTAATCGTTCACAGGATGAGCAAGTTCATATAAATAACTCACATACAATTCTTTATATTCAGGAATCGCGATGATTTTACGGATAAGTGGATTGTTGGAATTCCCCCAGTTCAATAAATCCTGCCGTCCGCTATCGTCCATCATTCCAGAGGTTCCAAGTGTATTATCGTAATCGTATGGGATAAAATAAAACTTTCCGTCGCCATCAAAATACATATAGTAATTGTTTGTATTAGCCCAATAATCATCCCACATTCCAACCATAACATTGACAGCATATGTTTTTAGTAGAAGTGGTATGTCAATTTTATTTTCGACCCAGGTTTGAAATGCGACTCCTGATTTCGAATTGAAATCATTTATAAACTTCCCTAATTGCGTGCTGGCTTGCGAAAGATTTTCCTTATTGGTTTTCAGATCATAGGTGAAATTTTGCATGGTGTTTGGATCAAAGGTAACGTCCTCAACACCCATCTGATCATAATTCACATGACGTAAATTTGCACCCCAGCTACATTTCCACAAATTACCATTATCAGAGTAAAAACTGTCACTACGGTTTTTTACATAATCCTCGTCGATACTCTCAATCATCTGATAAACACCAAAATAAGCACTATCGGCATCCTCCTTCACTTTGATTGAAAGACTCGAATAACTTGAATGGGGTGCTGTCCAGACACCATATCGTTCAAAAAGATCATAACAATACACTTCGCGAACATAATTTGCATCGTCCTTGAACCATTTCAAAACGATTTTCTCCAGATTATGGAAACGTTGTGTTTTTTTATATTTCTTAAAATTGATAGTGAAATGTGCATGATGCCAGTCAGGATT
>CAZVKW010000008.1:18041-25517 GCA_964627945.1 uncultured Lentimicrobiaceae bacterium | reverse complement strand
GGAACTTCTATGATGGGTTTATCATCCTTTCGGCAGGAGATGATAACAAGAAAACTTAAGAAAGAAATGATGAGAAGAATGCGATTTTTCAAAGCAGGAAATTAAGTACCTGCAAAGATACAAATTTGGAGGGTTCCTCTACAGAATTAAGTAATCGGAGGTATTGCCGGAGAAACTGCACTATGTTTCATCAGTAGGCAATACCGGCTGCCATAATATGGACCGGGTCAAAGGCGTGACAGGGCGTTACCGCATAAACCATATCGCATTCCGGGCAATGACTTTCAAATCGTTCCATGAGAAATTTCGCATGGCAGTTTTCGCATTCCAATTCAAATGGCATTGGCATCCATTGATCATTAAAACCCATCTGACGAACTTTATCTGCCATCATTTTACCATCTGAGAAACTACCTGAACAACCTTCGTGTGACATAATTATTTATATTAAGTAAATTATTTAAGCATGGAAGCATCGAGAATCTGTCCGCCTCTTAGCTCATATCTTAATCGCTGAATCTTTTTATCTGCTTCCTCGAGCTCCGAAAGCATCGCTTTTTCACTCTCTGATGTTTTTATAACCCTGTGAATACCACCGTTTTTAATCACGATTCGCTGATGTGCCATAAGTGCAAGAATAGGATCATGTGTGGCCATGAGCACTACTTTTTCCTCACCAGTCAGGATTTGAAGTGCTTTCTTGCGATCGATTCCGGCATTTTCAATTTCATCAATCAGCACTACCGGACTACTGCTCAGCAAAGCGGTATCAGCAATCATCAGTGCCCTTGACTGTCCACCACTTAAAGATGTTATTGGTGTTGTAGCAAGAAATTTCTCACCAGCCAATTCATTAGCAGTCTCTATCACTCTCTGAACAATTTGCTCAGCTTTTGAAACCAATCTGCTTTGCGCATGAAGCTCAATAAACTCTTCAACACTCAGATCCATGACAAAATTCATATTCTGTGATAACTGAGCTACCAGTTTGCGTCCTGAAGCAAAACGCCAGTCAATGGATGGTTTCACGCCATTCACCAAAATTGTTCGTCCTGTGGGGGTATCTCCTTGTGCGACCCATTCAATATCTGCCAATAAGCGACTCTTGCCTGAACCAGTTGGCCCGACAATACTTGTTATTGTACTTTTTTCAAATATCAGAGAATCAAACTGCTCCGGGTTACCTGATTTATCGGTTCCCGGCAAAATGGTCAGATTGTCAACCACCTGACTGTCATCACCAACAAATGATTGCATTTGCCGGATGAATTCCTGCAATTGGATAATAAAATGTTCACCGTCAAAACTGTTATCTGCAGCAATTTCTTCCCCCATTCCTGCTATAATTGCACCCAATGGTCGGTCAAACACTTTTTCGAAACGTATCGTCAAACCGGAGAAATAGGTCTGCAGATACGGAAAACGCGCTACCAGACTTTCGGGCGTTGATTGCAATAAAAATTCCTGACTAATCATGTTATTGTTCCTCAAGATTGATTTTCCGAACATTACCCATCTGATATGATTCCCCGATCCTGGTTTCTCCGAGGCAATATGAACATAAAGCCGAAGGCATTGAGAATCGAAGTTTCATTCCCTTCAATGTATCCAACTGTTTCTCAGAATCATACAGAAGCGTACCCAATTCGAAAGCACCCTGACCTGTTAAGCCATTGATATTCATTATAATAGCAGAAGGATTTACAGAATGAACTCTGGCAGCGAACACTTCCCTTTCAGCCTGTGAAACAATATCACCTTTTGTAATTACCACAATATCAGCCATCCGAAGCATGGGACCAATTTTTTTTGGTGTATTGATTCCACTCAGGTTATCAATAACACAAATTGCCTTTATTTCTTTGATATATGGCGAGCAACGGTTACAAAGACCTGCACTCTCAGAAACTAGCAGATCAAATCCTTCTTTCAAACCCCAATCGACGACAGCTTCAATATTGCTCACAAAATAATGATCTGGACAAAGTGAACCGGACAATCCCTTTTTAACAGGTATTCCGGCCTTTTCGTAAGCGATATCATCATCGGTGTGCAGGCAGTCGAATTTTACCGCACCCAGTTTTAAACCACGTTTAAAGAGTGATTCAGCCGTTTTTAAAATGACAGAAGTTTTTCCTGAAGAAGGAGGTCCGGATACAGTGATCAAATTCATAATTCAACAATTTCTTTCACAAAACTTTCATTAAACAAAGCTTCACAGGCCTCAAAACGTTCGTTCAGATCGTGAGAATCAATATAATCCCACCCGATCCATAAAAAACCGGCGGATTCGGGCAGACGATTATCAATATCTGGATGAAGGCTTGGAAAAAGCCCCTGATGGGCAAGAATGGATGCTACCTTTTCGCCAGCGATAATCGCTGAAACCCTGTCAACAGAAGGTTTTGCAGTTTTACCAATCATAAAAACCGGACTGATGATCGCACCATCTTTGGGCCATACAGCTTTCATTACCCCGCCTTCTTTCACCATTTTTGTAAAAAAATACGGCATGATGGTAATGGCCGGCCGGTCCGATTTGTGGTTATGGCTCTTCACCATTTGAGCAGGATGAAGACTTTTCAACATATTCCGTCCGAGCGCTCTGACTGCATCCGGGCCATAGGTATTGTCGATGGTCAATAAAATTGCATTAAACAAATCAAAATCAGCTACCGGTAAACTCACACTTCGCTCATACATCGGGTCAAGAAGATCTTTCCATGATTGCGGAATCGCTCTGCCTGCCAAAACCTCCGTATTGACCAAAAATACAGCCGGAACAACAGCAATAATACCATATCTGCCTTTTGGGTCACTCAAACGAAAATTTTCTTGATCAAAATCGGGATTCACCGACTTCCATGGAACGGGATTTGAAAAAGCGCCCGATTGAATAAAGCGCCCAAAATAAGCAGTATCAAAAAACATATCAAAACCTGCTGAAATGTAGATATCATCAAGTTCTGATGCATCCCTAGCTTTCGCAACTTCTTCTTTCATCCAACCTAAACCCATGGAGGCGGCTTTAAGTTCTGCCTGAACAGTAATTCCGGCGGTTTCCTCGTTGGCGATGGCTTCATCCAGACATTCCTGCAACGGAAGCCTTACCGGACAAGGAAGCAATCCCTTTACATAAACTTTTTCCGGATCCTTGACACTGGATCCGAAGCTTTCAATAGCAGCCTCCAGTTTCTCAACAAAAACCTGCTGATCGAGCTGTCGCATGGCAACTGCAATTTCAAATTGAAGCGCTTTTCCAAAAGTATTTCTTTTCGATTCATCTGCCATCTGGCTAAAACCATGACTGATGAAGATGGCCAAAGTGACCGGAAATCGCTCCGTGATATCGTAAATACTGTCTGTCGGATTAAAATATTTCATTGAATCAAATTCTGATGCAAATTTACAAGTATTTAGGTATTGTTATGCTTATTTTCCTATATAATGACATTCTAAATATTAAGCATTAATAATCAATGAATTACAAATGAAATTTAGAATTATTCAGGAAAGAACTAACTTAAGAAAATTATAGACCTTAAATTCGTTTCAGGAACGAATCATGGTAAGAATCATTTTGAATGCACTGATCGCATGAAGTGCGTGAGGAACATTCGCTGGCATGATAATACTTTGATTGGCAATGAGTTCGAAAGGCTCTCCACCGATCGTAATCCTCGCATTTCCTTCGATGATTTGAACGAGAGCATCAAAAGGTGCAGAATGTTCAGAAAGACCCTGACCCGCATCGAATGAAAAAAGCGTAACATTTCCTGTTTGTGCTTTAATCACTTGTTTGCTTATAACACCACCTTGTGAATACTCAACTAAATCATTAAATGACAATATATTAGAATGAGGAAACGGGTTTAAATTCATTTTTTCTATTTTTAAAAATTGGGTTAATGCACTGAAATTGCTGGATGATTGAAAATCCAGCAGGAGTTACAAAATGTGACTTTTATAAATAATTTTCAAGAGTATGGGTGCTTAGATGGTCTTTAAAATCGGACGTCATTTTCTTTGTTACGTTTTGCATAATACATTTTCCGAATGGACATATCTGCTTATCGTGTACACAGGTTCTCACTTCTATTTTTCCTTCGATTGATTCATAAAGTTCGAGTAAAGTAATCTCAGATGGTTTCTTTTTGAGCGTAAAACCACCTGTTGGGCCACGATGGGAATCCAGAAAATTATCCTTCACAAGACGTTGGAATATTTTGGCAACATGATGTTTCGAACTGCCGGTAACATCAGCAATCTGCACTACATTTACCATTGAATCGGATTTTGCCACGATAATCATTCCATGTAATGCTATAGACGCGGCTTCAGTTAATGTTACGATTTTCCCCATAAAACTATATAAGTAATTGAATACCAAAATTACGATTATTATGAAATACCAAGCAAATTTTTCAATCATTTTTATCAAAATTTAACAATAGCCCATCATTCACGAATTATACCGAAATTTGCAGGCATTCCTAGGCAAAAATATGATTGGAACTATACTTCAACAAACAGTAATCATCACCCTATTTGTATTGGGAATGATGATGGTAATTGAATATCTGAACATCCAGACCAGAGGTGTCTGGGCAAAAGTGATCAATCAATCACCTTTTGTTCAGATCCTTTTCGGAACAATTCTCGGGCTTATTCCTGGCTGTCTGGGCTCCTATACAATGGTTTCTTTATACCTCCATAGAGTAGTAATGTTCCCGGCTTTGGTAGCAAATATGCTTGCCACTTCAGGTGATGAGGCATATATTATGTTTTCCCTGATTCCGGTTGCAGCAGTAAAAATGCATATTTTTCTGTTTTTCCTGGCGATGATTACCGGCTATATTGTGCATTTTACAGTTAAAAATAAATACATCGGTTTACGCGAAAACGTAAAATTTCCCATTCACAAAAACGATGAATGCAATCACTACCACCCTTCATTAATCGCTGATAATCTGCGCAATATGAGTTTCACCCGTGCCTTACTTATCACAGGTGTAATAAGTCTTTTGGTTGTGGTTTTAAGTGGAATTATCGATGGAACCCACGATCTGAACACCCTCATGGGAGGAGTAGCCGACCCACATCACGCCAAAGAGGTTACCGGTCATGATCACGCAGGAGAAGCAGACTGGATCAGGATCAGTCTAACAGCTTTATTAACTGTAATATTATATGTTTTGCTCACGGTAAAGGAACATTTTTTACAGGAACATCTTTGGCATCATATCATCAAAAAGCATTTTCACAAAGTATTCCTTTGGACGATTTCTGTTTTGCTCATCATACATTTCCTGAACGGTTTTGTTGATCTCGAATACTGGATTTCTGACAATCTTTTTGTCGTTCTCCTTCTGGCGGTTGCCATCGGGATTATCCCGGAATCAGGTCCACACTATATTTTCGTATTGCTTTTTGCACAAGGAGTGTTGCCATTCAGCATATTAGCTGCCAGCTCAATCGTTCAGGACGGTCATGGAATGCTTCCTTTGCTCGCCGAATCGAGAAAAGCATTTATTGCAGTAAAACTGGTGAATATTGCCGTTGGTCTGACAGTTGGAATAGCCGGAATACTTTTGGGATTCTGATTTCTGAAAGATTATTTTTGCAAACTTTTCCTGTATAACTGATCCAAAAACGAAGAAACGGCTTCATAAGCATAGATCGATTCAACCTGTCTGCGAATCTCAAAAGCGTCATAATTGCGGTATGTTTCGATCATCGTATTCAATGCCACTGAAAACTGACCAATATTTCCAGCCTCAACAAGCAATCCGTTCGATTCACTTACCATTTCCGGAATCCCTCCTACATTGCTCGCAACGACTGGTAAACCACAGGAAAAAGCCTCAAGGATAACGACTGGCATATTTTCATAATTACTGAAAAGGATCAGAAAATCAGCACTTTTAAGCATATCAGAAAGCCCCTCTCCTTCCAGCAAACCTGTAAACTTCACGACACCACTTTGAATGAGATCAAACGCTGTATCCTTCAACCATTGAAAATCCATTCCGTCACCAACCATAACACACTCAAAATCATTTCGTAGCGTATGAAGTAACCGAATCGCTTCGATTATTCCCGAAATATTTTTTGAACGATCCTCAAAACAACTCAAATGAATCATTTTCACTTTTTGGTTCACTTTAGATTTTGAAATCGTAAAACGTTCTGTATCAACAACATTTGGTAAAATAACATAATTTGGATTTCTCAAAGCATGCGATTGCATCGCATTGGCAAGATTTTGAGTCACTGTTGTGATAGCAGATGCATTTCTGACGATCAAACGGCTGAAAAACTTACGCCAAAAACCATGAAAACCATTGGTCAGGGGAAGATATCGTGACCAGTGTTCTGTAATGAGATAAGGTTTCCGATACAGAAATTTATAGAAAAGTCCGATCAATCCAAGGCGTGTAAGTATATGAATATGTGTAATTTGGAAATCCCCAGCAATAGATTTAACAAAGGAAATACCTTGTATATTTGCCCTGAAAAACCTAAAAAAACCCAATGCTTTGCCAAAGAAATTACTACGAAACCGATTCGAACGATAATAAACGATTACCTCGTTTACACCTTGATGATTCTGCTGTACAATTTCGAATTTACTTTTCTGAGTCATTTCAGATTCAGCAACATAAACGACTGAAACATTGTGCTTTAATGAAACTGCCTCTGCGTGTCTTCGTACAAACAAACCAAACATCGGATCGTGCCTGTTGGGATACCAACGAGCCAGAAACAGAATATGCAGTTTCGAATGATTATCTGATTCCGGATGATTCATTTTACAAAGATAATCGTGATTCAATCGCATGAACAGCACTTTCAAGACGATGCTCTCCAAGGCCGGAAATAATTTCAAAGGGAAGTTTAGCTGCTGAAAGAGCACCGAAATACATCTGAAAAATTTCGGCCCTCCTGTCGGGATGTTCTCGCAATGGATCGGGTTCCCATGGAAGATCGATGTCACACAGCAAATAAAGATCAAAATCCTGCTGATGAAACGCATTTTCGATCACTGAAGGAACTTTTCCAAATACCACTTCAGACCAGATCATACATACCAACATCTCAGTATCACTGAATATCAGTTTATTAGCCAAATTCAAAGATTCATTTGTTTGATTAAGCTGTTTAACAGAAATCGCAATAATATCTTCTAAAGCATATTTTCCTGTAAAGTGTTGGAGGTATTCACGGGCATATTCAGGAACCCAAACGGTATGATACCTTTTTGCCAGTTGCTCAGCTAACCAGGATTTTCCTGTCGATTCGGGTCCGGTGATCGCGATTTTCTTAATCATTCCCGACCAGTTTTCTCCATGAAACGAAACCCATTACCGCAAGAATTAAAAAAACAAGATACTGAAAACTTGTAAATACCAAGCCTTTATAAAAAAACATTGGTATACAGATAATATCTCCAACGATCCAATAGAGCCAGTTCTC
>CAZVKW010000008.1:0-17941 GCA_964627945.1 uncultured Lentimicrobiaceae bacterium | reverse complement strand
CAGATTTATCCCCATATCGGCATACAATCCGGCATAGAAGCAGATATACACATAGATCAGTACATTGATTATTCCTGTTGGATAAACCAGCAGATTAACTTTCCGGCTGTACCAAACACTTAAGAGACCAAAAAAAACAGCAACAACTTCCAGAAGCGAAGTCTGGAAAAGATTTGTAATAAATAATTCCTGAAATTCACTAAAGTCCATGGTAATGACTTCGGTCGGAATTAACGATTTTCAATACAAATATAGAATGTGGAATTTCGCAGGAAACTTTCATTTCTCTTGTCAGTATTGGCATCAACTGATCATATTCCCCGAAAACCTGTGTACTCATTCCATTTGTAAGTACTTCTATTTCTGGATATTGATTCAATCGGGCGATAAAATCATGTATCGCAGGAACAAATTCATCCTGAAGTGGGTAATAGCTGATATCAACCGAAATTTTCATGTAAGATTTGTACAAAATGAATACTAAATACTGATTATCGCATATCTACCACATCAACACCCGGGAAATCAGCTTTGTTGAAAGTAAATGCCGATGGGGCTATCGGAGTATCTGTTTGCATTTTTGTAATATCGTAAATGAATGTATTTCCTCCATTATCAAAAATGGCAAAATTGGCGATCTGAAGTTTAGATTCATTGATACCAATCTGAATCTTTACAAATTTTTTGACTTTATCAGGTTTTAATTCAATGGTTTTCAATCCTTTGGCCGAATTCTGTTTGTCATTGGCAAAACTGGCTTTGTAATCTTCATAATACGAAGTTAGGATACTACTAGGGGTAATTGCATCTTCCGATTTATCGGCATTGCTTATCATAACTTCCTGACTATCTTCGAGGTAAGTCCAGACAGTTTTTCCATCACAAATCACAAGCTGACCAGCCATGCTTAACTTAAACGAATCGCCCATAATGACGACGGTTCCTTTCTTCTCACCATTTTCATCTGCACCGGAATTGAGCATACGGTACGTTAAGTCGACTGTCATAGTCTTGTAAGATTTAGTCTTATCTATCACGTTTTTAAGAAGTTGTTCCGCACTTTTCTGTGCCTGAGCATGCATCAAAACACTTAAAAACAATGTCGTGAAAAGGATTTTAAATAGGTTATATTTATTCATTGTATTGATTTTTATCATTTAAATCTTTCAAAAACTGTTCCAAAGCCATCTCACCCGAAACTTTAACTTCCCGGGCCTTGCTTCCTTCAAAGGATCCAACTATTCCGGCAGCTTCAAGCTGGTCAATAATTCGTCCGGCACGGTTATATCCCAACTTCAGTTTTCGTTGTAATAAAGAGGTTGATCCCTGCTGATGCTGTACGATGATGCGTGCAGCGTCTTCAAATAGTTCATCACGATCGGTAGGATCAAAAGTTTCACCCTGATCATCCTGATCATCTGAATATTCCGGCAAATAGAATGCATCCGGATAACCGCGCTGAGAACCAATAAAATCGGTGAGTCGTTCAACTTCGGGTGTATCAATGAATGCGCACTGCAGACGCACGAGATCGCTTCCGGTGGAAAGAAGCATATCACCGCGTCCAACCAACTGATCGGCACCACCGGTATCCAATATCGTTCGCGAATCGATCCGTGAAATGACCCTGAAAGCAATTCGGGCAGGGAAATTTGCCTTAATTGTTCCGGTGATTATATTCACAGAAGGCCGTTGGGTAGCAATTATCAGATGTATTCCAACTGCCCGGGCGAGCTGTGCCAAACGTGTGATTGGACCTTCAACTTCTTTACCTGCAGTCATAATCAGATCAGCAAATTCATCTACAACCAACACAATATAAGGCAGATAACGGTGTTTCACATCGGGTTTTGGAGCGAGTCGCCTATCCTTAAATTTAATATTGTATTCCTTAATATTACGAACCTGGGCATCCTTAAGCAGATCGTAACGATCATCCATTTCGATTCCGAGAGAATTGAGTGTTCGCACAACTTTCCGGGTATCTGTGATGATTGCCTCTTCAGAATCAGGCAATTTAGCAAGATAATGGCGTTCAATGCGACTGAAAAGACTAAGTTCTACCTTTTTAGGATCAACCATCACGAATTTAAGTTCTGATGGATGTTTGCAATACAGCAGGGAGGTGATAACAGCATTCAATCCAACTGATTTTCCCTGACCTGTGGCCCCTGCCATCAAGATATGCGGCATTTTGGTAAGATCTGCCACAAAACTTTCGTTTGATATGGTTTTACCAATCCCGAAAGGAAGTTCATAATTGCATTGCTGAAAACGATCAGACCCAATGATTGAGCGCATTGAAACGATTTCAGGTTTCAGGTTAGGCACTTCAATGCCTACCGTACCTTTACCCGGAATTGGTGCAATGATGCGGATTCCCATGGCAGAAAGGCTCAATGCAATATCATCTTCCAAACCTTTGATGCGAGAAATGCGCACTCCAGCAGAAGGTACTATTTCGTATAATGTTACCGTTGGACCAATAGTTGCCTTAATACGTTCAATACCAATACTATAATTTCCGAGGGTTTCAACAATACGGTTTTTATTGGCTTCGAGTTCGGTGCGATCCACAGTAATACGGCCATCGCTGTATTCATTTAACAAATCGAGAGGAGGAAAAAGATAATCCGGCAGATCAAGTCTGGGATCATATTTTGTGTCCAAACCTTGTCTTTCGACTGTCCCCTTTGTTTTTACCGTTTCCTCAACTGGCTTTATGATGCTCAGTTCAACATCAGGCAGGGAATTTTCCTGTTTCAATGATTCAACAGGTTCAGGATCAAGCTCAACCACATCCAGCGGGAGATCCGAACCTATGGGTGCTACTTTGGAATTTGATTTCTTCAGAATGGGTTCATCCTCATCATCAACGGCATATTCGACCGTATTATATTTATCAATCGGCTGATAATCAGGCATTTTTGTTCCGTAAAGACTAGTTTCCTTCTTTTTGGGTGAAAAGATAAATGCAAAACTGAATGACGCCAGCAAAAAGGCAATAAACACAAAAATCAGAACAAAAAGAACCCCGATACTACCCAGTAAAACAGTCAGATAATGCATAAGAAACATTCCAACAGCACCTCCAAGCACATTCAGTGGATCCTCGGGAAAAACGTAGGCAAAAAACAGTGGAAGCCAGATAAGTGTAAAAACCGCCAACCTCCAGTTACGCCACGGAGTTAACATCCTGAAACCGGTTACAAGCCTAATTCCCCAATGTAAAAACAAGGCAACAAGATAAAACGCGCCTATACCAAAGCCTTCTTTTACAAGCATTTGCGAAAGCATCGCGCCCAGATTTCCGGTATTATTTTTTACACCCCTGTCGTTGCCCAACAAGACATCAGCTACCGGAAAATCTCCAAACAGATCATCTGTAACTTCATTGAACCAATTCAGAATAAAAAGCAGAAATGCCAGAAAAAGGTAGATTGCCAGAAATATCAACATTGCACCAGCAACCCGCTTGACGCGTTCATCAAGCACAAAAGGTTTTTTATCCTTTGCAACTTTTTTTGATGCTTTGGGGGCAGGAGCTTCAGGAGCTGCCTTTTTGCTTTCCTGTTCCCTGATTTCGTTTGTTTTACGTCGTCCTGCCGATTCAGCCATAATGAAGCCCGAAGTTAAGCTGCAAATGTAGTGAAATTGAATAAAAAACAAATTGCCTGTTTCGGTTTCATGTCCGTAACAGGCAATTGTATCGTGATGCTATTGAATATTAATCCTCAGTAATTGTGACAGATACAATTTTATCACCTTGTCGGATCAGATCAACAATGTCCACATTTTCAATCACTTTGCCAAAAACAGTATGATTGCGGTCGAGATGAGCAGTATTACGCCGGCTGTGACAGATAAAAAACTGCGACCCGCCGGTATTGCGTCCGGCATGAGCCATCGAAATCACACCCCGATCGTGAAACTGTTTTGTTCCGGTTAGTTCACAATTAATTTTGTATCCCGGGCCTCCTGTGCCATCGCCTTTCGGACAACCGCCCTGAATCACAAAATCAGGAATAACGCGGTGAAATGACAGTCCGTCATAATATCCGGATTCTGATAATTTCACAAAATTAGCAACTGTATTGGGTGCATCATCGTCGAACAATTCGAGAACCATGGTTCCTTTAGAAGTTTCAATATGGGCTTTTTTCATGATAATATATTGATTTAGTTTACTATACGCATTGATTTTCCGAAACGGATTTTTCCGTCAAAGATGGATTTATTTGGATCAAGCGAGAGCCATACAAAAACAGCTTTTCCAACTATATGATCGTTTGGAACAAAACCCCAGATGCGTGAATCGGCCGAATTGTGGCGGTTATCACCCATCATCCAGTAATAATCCATTTTAAAAGTATAAGAGTTTGCTTCAGCGCCATTGATCAGGATTTTGCCACCATCAACACGCAACTTATTGCCTTCATAGGCAGTGATAATTCGCTCATAAAGTGGAAGATTTTTAGTTGTTAACTGAATGGTTGTTCCTGCTTTTGGAATTTCCAATGGTCCGAAATTATCGATATTCCAAACATAATCAGCACTATACGGAAACACTTCAGGATCCCATTGCGCTGCAGGTTCAAGAATTTTTGTCACCTCTGTAACATTAGAAATGGTTTTAATCTTTTCAGCAATATCCGGGCTAATCCAGAAAATGAGATCGGTTCCTGATCGCATTGCTTCCGTGATATTTAATTTATCCAGTGTTCGCTGATTGATCGGTGATCCATTTGTTTTTACGAGATATTTGAATTGAATACCGGCAGGAACAAAGGCTTTCTGGCCATTCACAAACAATTCACCATCTCTGATCCGGATTGAATCTCCAGGTAAACCGACGCATCTTTTGATATAGTTCTCGCGTTTATCCACCGGACGGGCAATGATATTACCAAAATTCACGTGATCACTCCAAACCCTTTCCCGGCCAAATTTTTTAACTAAAGTGTAATAGCTTGCATTACTCTGGTATTTATCAGACAAAGTATCTCCTGCCGGATAATTGAAAACCACAGCATCATATCTATTTACTTTGCTAAGTCCGGGGAAACGATAATAAGGAAATTTGATCCATTCAACATAAGATTTCATTGTAGTTGAAAGGGGCATGGTATGATGAACAAAAGGAAAAGCAATTGGGGTATTCGGGAGTTTTGGACCGTAACTGATTTTGCTCACAAATAAAAAGTCACCGACAAGAAGCGATTTCTCCATACTTGAAGTTGGAATTGTATAGGCTTCTACGAGAAAAGTGCGGATAATCGTTGCAGCAACCACTGCAAATACAATGGCATCAACCCACTCACGTGTTGGGCTTTTCTTTGGTCTGCTGGTTGTTAAGGGATCCTGATATACCAGATTTGTTTTAAAAGAAAGATAAGGGAAATATGCAAATGGAAGAATTACTGCAGCCAGTTGTTCTCCAAGGTCATATTTACCATAGCATTTGGCCAGTTCGACCAACATAAGCATATATACAAACACATTAATAAATGGTATGAGGAGTAATGCCCACCACCACAATGGCTTACGAATGATTTTCAGCATGATATGCAGTCCGTAAAATGGAACTGCTGCAAAATAACCTTTGTAACCGGCTTTTTCAAACAATTGCCAGGCAAAGACAGTCGGGATGGTAAATAAAAGTGGTATTAAAATGATTAATCCAAGCATAATTCAGGTTTTGAGGACACAAATGTAACGAACCAAAGCGAAAGAATCGCCCGAAAAGCTGTTAATTATTCGTAATCAATACAATGGAAGGGCGTAAAGAATCGATTTTTCCGTTTCAAAAATACGTAAAACGATTCCACCGGCACGTGCAACTGACTCAAATTCAGAGAGATCAAATATAACTGTGTCAAGTTCAATGGTCCTGCATGGGTCATTGTCTTTGAACACTGGTTTCAAAATCACTTCTGTTGTTCCATTCAACTGTACCGTTTCCTGATAAAATAAATCCAAGACATAATCTCCGCATCCACCACCATAACTGATTTCAACCGACAGACAAGTACCTTGAATTTTTAATGATTCTACACTTACAAAATCAGTCGGAATTTCTTTCAAGACTTTTCCTGTCCTTAGAATTGGATTACATAAAGTGAGCTGTTTTACCTGTTTATCATGATTAGGATGAATTGTAGCACATCCAATTGATAAAACACTGAATATAAATAATATACAGAGCGTAAAATATTCAAATCTGTAAAACAATCTCATTATTGAAGCGCATTACGAAGCAAATCCTTCACAGTAAAAACCCCTTTTTTACCATATAGAAACTCTGCAGCCAGCACAGATCCGAGTGCAAAGCCATCCAAACCTCCGGCTTCATGACGAAGTGTGATGGTATCTTCATTAGAAACCGCTGTAATTTCATGAATACCGCTTACATTATCACGTCTGGTAACTTCTATGGGCAAAAGATCCGTTTCCTTCTGATTCCCTATTTTCCATCCTTTGTACTGTGTATTCACCTGAATGATATCTTTTGCAAGCTGAATGGCAGTTCCACTGGGGGCATCCTTTTTGTTCAGATGATGTGTTTCGCTGATAGTGATTTTATACTGGCCTTTGGTTACCAGTCCGGCCAGCATACGATTCATTTCGAAAACGATGTTCATCCCCAAACTGAAATTTGGAGCATAAAAAAGGCTCTGGTTTGTTTGCAAACACCAGCTTTCAACCTCTTCCAATTGATTGTACCAACCTGTTGTTCCAACAACGACCGGAACATTTCCATCAAAACACTTGTGGATATTGTCCATCACCTTCGATGGAACTGAAAAATCGATCGCCACATCAGCCGAAAGAAAGTCGCTGATATTATTCAGCCAATCCTGCTCATTGTCAATGATCAGAAAAACATTATGACCGCGTTGCATAGCCAATTGCTCAATCGCTTTTCCCATTCGACCGTAACCGATCAAACAAATCCTCAATCTTTTCATAAAAAAAAAGGTTTAGAAATTCAAAGTTACTCGGATTCCGATGCGCGGTAAAGAATTTTGCGGAATTTTTCCAATTATTTGTTCTCCGGAATCAGGTTGTATTCTCAGTGTCAGATTATCTGAAATATCATAATCAAAAAAATGGGCGTCCACATTGGCATCAATGATATTGAGTATATGCCAGACGCCCATGAAAATCCAGCTTAACTCGAGGTTACGTCGGTAATAATCTCTGATTTCGAGCAAATCCGCTGCATCATACTTAACAACAAGCTCATTATCAATTGGATAATCATAACCATTGGCTACATAATCGTAGGCCTCACGTGCCTGAAGATAAATTTTCCGGTTCGAAATAATGAAATAGGAAATTGTGCCAACTCCGGCATAAACAATGGGGATTTTCCAGTATTTATGGTTATACGCCTGACCGAGTCCTGGAAGGATCGCTGAATAAATTGTTGCTCTTTTAGCTGAATGTATCTTTTCAGCCGTTTTCATCTCACTTTTGTTACTCTTTATTTGCGCATTCAAGGAAAGCGACAGTGTCAGCAGCAGTATCAGTGAAATGAAATTGCGTAGCATTGATCGGTTATTTACTACTCAAAATCGCGTGTAGACGTTCAAATTCTTCGTCACTGGTAAAATGAATCAGCAGTTGTCCTTTTCCTGTTACATCGCGTTTTACTTCTGTTTTGCAGGCAAGTGCTTCGCCGATTTCTTTGCCTTTATCCTTAAAGCGTTCAGGAACAACCACTTTCAATGGTTCTTTTTTCGATTTATCAGGATTATTTAGATTCCTTACAAGTGCTTCAACCTGACGAACATTCAATTCTTTTTCGATAATCTGTTGAAGTATAATAATTTGATTACCAGGATCTTCAATATTAATGATGGCTCTTGCATGACCCATGGCAATATGTCCGTCACGCAGGGCAATCTGAATTTCGGGAGGAAGTTTCAGTAAACGAAGAAAATTGGTAATGCTGGTACGACCTTTCCCGACCTGCTCGCTTAGTTGTTCCTGAGTCAGATTACATTCGTCGATCAGACGCTGATACGAAATGGCAATTTCAATGGCATTGAGGTTTTCGCGATGGATATTTTCGATCAAAGCCATTTCGAGCATCTGCTCGTCGTTTGCCACACGTACAAAAACTGGAATTGTTTCCAATCCGGCCATTTTTGATGCTCTGAGTCGACGTTCACCAGAAATAAGCTGATAGCGGTCGTAACCTAACTTACGAACCGTAACAGGCTGGATAACACCTTGTTGCTTAATAGATGCAGCCAGTTCGCGTAAGGGCATATCCTCAAAATCGGTTCTGGGCTGAAACGGATTGGCTTCAATTTTATCAATTTCTATTTCAGCAATGGCTCCGGCAACATAGTTTCCTGAGATATCGGTTGAAGTGATATCTGTCTCAGGGCTTTCCAGAATGGCATCGAGCCCACGTCCTAAACCACGCTTTTTGTTTTTTAAGTTATTCATTGTCATTCAGTTCAATAGTTTTATCTTCGGTCGAAAGTGAGGTCATCTTATTTTTCTGCAGAATTTCTCTGGCCAGATTTAGATAATTGATTGCTCCGGCGCTGGTGGCATCGTGCATAATTACAGTTTCACCAAAACTTGGAGCTTCGCTCAAGCGTGTATTTCGTGCAATAATTGTATCAAAAACCATTTGCTGAAAATGGGTTTTAACTTCTTCTACCACCTGCTTCGAAAGGCGCAAACGACTGTCGAACATCGTAAGCAGAATTCCTTCAATATCTAGTTGTGGGTTCAAACGTGTCTGAACTATTTTAATTGTATTCAATAATTTTCCCAGACCTTCGAGTGCAAAATATTCGCATTGAACAGGTACGATGACTGAGTCGGCTGCCGTGAGTGAATTCACTGTGATTAATCCGAGAGAAGGAGAACAGTCAATGACAATAAAATCATAGTCATTTTTCACCTTTTCGATCACGCTTTTCATCATTTTTTCGCGGTTCGGAAGATTGATCATTTCAATTTCGGCGCCAACCAGATCGATATGAGCAGGTAGAAGAAACAGATTTGGTGTCTGGGTAGCCAGGATAATCCCATTAGGGTCAATATCGTCGATAATGCACTCGTAAATACTTGTTTTCACATTTTTGGGATCAAATCCCACGCCTGATGTGGCATTGGCCTGAGGGTCGGCATCGATGAGCAAAGTTCGGTGCTCCAGAACTGCCAGACTTGCAGCCAGATTAATAGCAGTAGTGGTTTTACCCACTCCGCCTTTTTGATTTGCTATAGCAATGATTTTACCCATATATATTGATTATCAATAGTTTAGAAATAAGTCTTTATAAATATCTTTTGCAAAAATACGTTTAAAAACACAACTGCCATGATTGTGAAAAAGTTAAATTATAAACATAGGTTCCAAATTCCGGAGTGCAGGAAAGTGAAAGCGCCAAAAGATACTTCAGAAAATAAGATTTGAAGCTTATTTCAGGTCTTCGAAAGAAATAGAGTCAATATCAGTTTCGTGCGTTTCTTCAACGCCATAGTTTTCAGGATAGGCTCCGGTATGCACGAATTCTATTGATTCTTCGAGACCTTTCATGAACTTTTCGAAATCTTCCTTGTATAAAAAAAGTTTGTGTTTTTCATAGAAAAATTTGCCCTGCTCGTTGCTGAATCTGCGTTTCGATTCAGTGATTGTCAAATATTTATCTTCCCCTCTCGTAACTTTTACATCAAAAAAATAGGTTCTTTTCCCTGCTCTTATGGCTCTCGAAAACATTTCTTCGTTTCTTCCCTGATGCTCTTGTTCTTCCATGTTAAATCTATTTAGTATATCTCTTTTCCAGATTAGCAAAAATAAAAAAAACCTACACGCAGCCTGCAAAAAAAGAAAAAGCTTTTCACCACAAAGTATTGGCTTTGAAAACTACAGCAAATCAGTCTGTTCGTGCATTTGCCTACCTGACGTTTCAATAATTTAGAACTAATCTACTTTTCGAAAAATTGCCTATTTTTGCAGTCGCATAGAACAAACCGTCTTCAGAATGGTTTGATTAATCTGTTAACCGAAAAAATTGAAAAATGGCAAATTTTGAGATTATAATGCCAAAATTAGGTGAGAGCATCATCGAGGCTACAATTACAAAGTGGTTGAAAAACCCGGGTGATATGGTCGCTGAGGATGACCCGATTGTTGAAATCGCAACCGACAAGGTAGATTCAGAAATTCCATCCCCTGTTGAAGGAAAACTTATCAAAGCCTTTTTTAAGGAAGGAGATATCGTTGCAGTTGGAACAGTAATAGCAATTGTTAGTCTGGACGGCGAAGGTGCTGTTGAGGCTGAGACATCTGCTGAGACCGTCATTGCTGCTCCTGTTCAAACGCAGGAATCATCTGCGCCCAAAGCAGAAATCATAGTTGAAAATCACTCGGATAAATTCTACTCGCCGCTCGTAAAAAGCATTGCCAAACAGGAAAATATTCCTTTTTCAGAATTGGATACGGTTCAGGGAAGTGGCAAAGAAGGCCGGCTTACTAAAGAAGATATCCTTTCCTATATCAAAAACAGGAATATCCAACAGACTATTGCTGCCCCTACAACAAAACAAACTGAAAACAAACCTGTTACACGTCAGGAAGCACCAAAAGTAAAAACTGAGGCTGGTGATACTATCATTGAAATGGATCGTATGCGCCGATTGATCGCTGATCATATGGTGATGTCGAAACATGTATCTCCTCACGTTACTTCCTTTATTGATGTGGATGTCACCAATATCGTTAACTGGAGAAACAAAGTAAAGGATGTATTCTTAAAACGTGAAAATCAAAAGATTACATATACTCCGATTTTCTTCCAGATTGCTGCAAAAGCACTTCGCGAATTTCCGCAGGTAAACGCTTCGGTGGATGGTTATAATATGATTCTCCGTAAAAACATCAATATCGGAATGGCAACTGCACTTCCGACCGGCAATCTGATCGTACCGGTGATCAAGAATGTGGATGAAAAAAACCTGCTGGGTGTTACCAAATCAGTGAATGATCTGGCCAATCGTGCCCGCGCCAACAAACTTGATCCGGATGAAATTCAGGGAGGAACATTTACGATAACAAATTTCGGTTCATTCGACAGTCTGACCGGAACCCCGGTGATTAACCAGCCACAGGTGGCTATTCTGGCTGTCGGTGCAATCCGCAAACAGCCGGCAGTACTTGAAACTGCAATGGGTGATGTAATTGCTATCAGACAGATCATGATTCTGTCCCTGGCTTATGACCACCGCATCGTCGATGGCGCTCTCGGAGGAATGTTCCTGAAACGAATGAAGGAATTACTCGAAAACTTCGATCCGAATACTGAAATTTAATCAATTAAATATCAATGGGTTGGATTTTTTCCAACCCATTTTCTTTTATGGAACTTAAGCTCAAACGTCCGATTGCTTTTTTTGATCTCGAAACAACCGGACTCAATATTACCACTGACCGAATTATCGAAATCTGCATTTTAAAGGTTCATCCTGATCAAAGGGAGGAAGTAAAAACGATGCGACTGAATCCGGAGATGGAGATTTCGGCAGAATCAACCCGGATAACTGGCATAACAAACAAGGATGTTCAAGCTTGTCCGACCTTCAAATCAGTAGCATATGAATTGCTTAACTTCTTACAAAACTGTGATTTAGCCGGATATAACGCGCTTAAATTTGATATCCCGATCCTTATGGAAGAATTTCTCCGGGCCGGGGTGGACTTCGATCTGAAAAAACGAAAATTGGTTGATGTTCAGAATATCTTTATGAAGATGGAACCCAGAACCCTCAAAGGTGCCTACCGCTTTTTCTGCAATCTGAATCTTGAAGATGCACATTCAGCAGAAGCAGATACACGAGCCACTTTTCAGATTTTAAAAGCGCAGCTCGATAAGTACGAAAACACCGAATATGAGGATCGAAACGGTAAAGTTTTCAAACCTATCGAAAACGATATCTATGCTTTACATGATTTTTCGACTCAGCAACGAACTGCCGATCTTGCCGGTCAAATTATTCTCAATGATCAAAATCAGGAAGTATTTCACTTTGGAAAACACAAAGGAAAAACGGTTGAGGAAGTTTTTCAGAAAGAACCTTCCTATTACGACTGGATGATGAAAGGCGAGTTTCCTTTGTACACGAAGAAATTGATTACAAGTATTAAACTTCGTACTTTTGGGAAAAATACGCAAAGTTAATATCCAATAATTCCATGAAAATCATTTGTATAGGGCGAAATTATGCTGATCATGCGAAAGAACTGAACAATCCGGTTCCTTCAAAACCCGTGTTTTTTATGAAACCGGATACAGCGCTGCTCCTACCCCACCATCCTTTTTTTCTACCTGAGTTTTCGAATGATATTCATTACGAAACTGAACTGGTGATCAAGATCTCGAAACATGGGAAATTCATTTCTGAGAAGTTTGCCAGCAAATATTATGACGAAATCAGTGTGGGAATTGATTTCACCGCCCGTGATCTGCAATCGGAATGCAAATCAGCAGGATTACCTTGGGAAATTGCAAAGGCATTCGATCAGTCAGCACCAGTTGGAAATTTTATTCCATTTGAGCCTTTCCGCAACCAGGAAATAACTTTCGGTTTGAAAATCAATGATGAATGGCGTCAGTATGGCAACAGCAAAGACATGATTTTCAGTTTTGACCGCATCATTGCCTATGTTTCACAGTTTGTTACTCTGCGGAGTGGTGATTATATTTTTACCGGAACACCATCCGGGGTCGGAAAAACCATCACAGGTGATCATTTCGAGCTTTTTCTGGGCGATGAACAGTTGCTTTCCTTCAAAGTGAAATAAGTCCGGCTTCATCTTCTTCTTTTCCTTCTCTTTTCAGTTGCATACTAAGTATTTATACCCATTCAAAACGGGTATTAGTACCCTACTGTTCGGGCATTTAATCATTGCCATATGTTTTATGCAAATCATACTTTTGTTTAGGCGAGTTCTTCGCTCATAATAAATTGATTTTTAGAAACATATTAAGTAATGAAAACTTACAAAATAAGTATTGTGTTTACACTTCTGGCAGTGATGACAATGATGTATTCCTGCGGAAACGGTCAGAAAACCGGCACAAAAACGGGAGAAAAACTTGAGGGCACTATCTCCATTTCAGGGGCTTTTGCACTTTATCCGATGACAGTAAAATGGGCCGAAGAGTTCAAAAAACTTCATCCTGACGTAAGAATCGATATCAGCGCAGGCGGAGCCGGAAAAGGGATGGCTGATGCACTTGCCGGAATGATTGATCTTGGCATGTTTTCGCGTGGTGTCACACAAATCGAAATCGAACAGGGAGCATGGTATATTGCAGTTACAAAAGACGCCGTTGTCCCGACTATGAATGCCAATAATCCACTTGCGGCAATGGTTAAAGCCTGCGGAATCAGCAACCAGACTTTTACAGATATTTATGTTAATCAAACGATTACGAATTGGAATCAGATTCCCGGATTGCAGGCTACGGATCAAAAACTGATTGTATATAACCGTTCAGATGCTTGTGGAGCTGCTGAGATGTGGGGAAAATTCCTCGGAAAAAATCAGGAGGGCTTGAATGGTATTGGTGTTTTCGGTGATCCCGGAATCGCGGATGCAGTGAAGAATGATCCGAATGGAATCGGGTTTAACAATGTTATCTATGCTTATGATATCACAAGCCGGAAAGTATTCAACGGACTTGATATCATTCCAATCGATCTGAATTCAGACAATATCATCAGTCCCGACGAGAATTTCTATGGCAGCCTGGACGAAATCATGAACGCCATTGCTACCGGAAAATATCCTTCGCCACCCGCCCGTGAGCTATATTTTATCGCCAAAGGGAAACCAACAAATCCGGTTGTGAATGAATTTTTGCGCTGGATTTTGAACGAAGGTCAACAGTATGTTGGTATGGCTGGTTATGTGACGCTTTCAGCTGATAAAATTGCTTCAGAACTCGATAAACTGAAATGAGATTCCGATTGTTTGATATCAGCCGCGGACTAAGAAGTTCGCTGCATACAGCTTGGATGGCGACTTCTTTGGTTCTTGTAATGTTGATTCCGCTACTTCTTATTGCCGGACTTGCCATTAAATCATCGCCTTTGCTTAGAGATCATACCTTGATGAATCTCCTTTTTTCAAGCAACTGGAAACCATTCTCAGGTCAGTTTGGATTTTATCCGTTCATAATCAGTTCAGTATGGATTACTTTGCTTTCACTGCTATTTTCGATCCCGATTTGTCTGCTCACCTCGATCCACCTCACGCAATATGCCAAAAAATGGGTTTTAAAGATTGTACAGCCTGTAATTGATATTTTGGCCGGAATTCCTTCCGTTGTTTACGGTGTTTGGGGAGTTTTGGTCATTGTTCCTTTTATCGCCAACGATCTGGCCCCTATGGCCGGAAAAACGGTTTCAGGATATTCTATTCTGGCTGGTGCGATCGTGCTGTCAATTATGATTATTCCGTTTATACTGAATATTCTGATCGAATTGTTTAACAATATTCCGGTCGAGCTTTCAGAAGCATCACTTTCGTTGGGAGCAACACGCTGGCAAACAATCAAATATGTTGTATTAAAAAAAGGTCTTCCGGGAATTATATCATCCTTTGGACTGGGAATGTCACGGGCTTTTGGTGAAACCATCGCCGTACTGATGGTTGTAGGCAATGTGGCCGTCACTCCGAAAGGGCTTTTTCAGCCTGGTTATCCTCTTCCGGCATTAATTGCCAACAATTATGGTGAAATGATGTCAATTCCGCAATACGATGCCGCCTTGATGCTTTCAGCATTCATCCTGCTGATAGTGGTTCTGTTTTTCAATGCAGCTTCGCGTCTGCTTATCATTCAATCAATTAAACGAGGATAAGTATGAACAGACGAAATGCAGAAGAATGGTTTTTCAGAGGATTGATGTTGCTTTCAACCACCCTGATTGTTTTGGTACTGTTTCATATTATTGTCAGTATTTTGATTGCTGGTTTGCCACATCTGAGTTGGGAAATGATCTCACAAGTGCCAGAAGGCGGGTATTATTTTGGCAAAGGAGGCGGAATTTTGAACGCTATTGTAGGTTCACTATATGTGGCCATCGGTTCAACTTTGCTGGCTTTTCTGGTGGGACTTCCGGTGGCACTTTTTATGAATGTGCATCTGGTGAAACGAAAGAAACTTGTGAACGGAATCCGTTTTTTGCTTGACATTTTATGCGGTATTCCTTCCATTGTTTATGGTGCGTTCGGATTTACGATCATGATATTTTTCGGGATGCGCACTTCGTTGCTGGCCGGTATTATCACGGTTAGTGTATTCATTGTTCCGATCATCATCCGGGCAATTGACGAAGTGCTGGTCACTATTCCACGAGGATTGTTTGAGTCGGCGCTTTCACTTGGTTCAACACGGTCCGAAGTTTCCTACCGGGTATTTTTCAAGCAATCCCTGGCAGGAATCATCACAGCTTTATTGCTCGGATTTGGCCGTGCGATAGGTGATGCAGCTTCCGTATTGCTCACAACCGGATATACCGATTATATCCCGACTTCCTTGAGTCAGCCAACTGCAACTTTACCACTTGCCATCTTTTTCCAGTTGAGTTCACCTATACCGGAAGTAAGGCAACGTGCTTATGCCTCAGCCATTATACTTGTCGCAATTATTCTATTTATCAGTCTGTTATCACGCATTCTGACAGCAAGTTACAAAAAGAACAAGATCAATTACTGATGACAAATCAAACGGAAATTAGCATCAAAAACCTGAATCTCTGGTACGATAAACAGCAGATTCTGAAGGATATCAATATTGAAATCCCACGACATAAGATTACTGTAATCATGGGACCATCTGGCTGCGGGAAAACAACGCTTTTACGTTGCATGAACCGCCTGACCGATCTGAATCCACAAACAAAGGTGAACGGGCAGATTTTCATCGAAAACACTGATATTCTGAACACCAGCCGCGATATAACCGAAATACGCAAGATGATGGGTCTGCTTGCTCAGAGGCCATATCCTCTTCCAATGAATATTTATAACAATGTAGCTTATGGTTTGCGTATCAGCGGAAGGAAGAAAAAACGCTTTCTCGAAAAGCGTGTAGAACATTATCTGCGTCAGGTAAATCTTTGGGAAGAAGTGAAAGACCGCCTGAAAGACCCGGCTGCCGCACTTTCCATCGGGCAGCAACAAAGGTTGTGTCTTGCACGTGGACTTGCGGTTGATCCGAAAATCATTCTCGCTGACGAACCCACTTCGGCACTTGATCCGATTTCGAGCCAACTAATCGAAGAAAAGTTTGCCGAACTCAAGACAAGCTATACGATCGTTATGGTTACGCATATTCTTCGTCAAGCTCGCAGAATTGCTGATTATGTGGTTTTTATGTATCTTGGCGAAGTGATAGAACAAGGTCCTGCTGAAGAGTTTTTTGAAAACCCTAAAATGGAAATGACAAAATCATATTTAAAGGGGATGTTCTATTAGAAATATATTATTAAAAAATTCATACATTAGTCCATCTAAAATTTAACACAATATGAAAAATGCATTTATTCGTTTGTATCTCTTTGGGATGCTGTTTGTCCCGCTTGCACTTTTTGGCCAGCTCACTGTGAGTGGTGAATTCAGACCACAAGCTGAAATCAGAAATGGTTATAAAAGCCTGAATACAGAAAAGAACCTGCCGGCTTATCTGGTTACACAGCGAACCCGGGTCGGACTGCAGTTTCAGCACGACTGGATCAAAACAGCCGTAAGTTTTCAGGATGCCCGCATATGGGGTGATGAATCTGTTATTTCAGGAACAGGAGTTTACGGTGATGCAGCCAGTGTCGAAATCAATGAAGCATGGATTCAGATGGATATGGGTTCGCATTCTTCATTAAAAATTGGTCGGCAGTATTTTGATTATGACGATGGACGCATCCTTTCGACCCGTAACTGGAATGTACAATCACTCAAATACGATGCTATTTTGTATCAATATGTCCATGAAAAACTGACTTTCGATGCTGCGATCTCCTACAACAACCAGACTGACAATGCATTCGGAAACCTGTATCCTGGCAATAAAATGAAAACCATGAATTTCGTTCATGCCGGCTATAAATTCAATGATCACCTGAAAGGAGCCTTGATTGCTCTTGCTTCAGGTTTCACTAAAAACGATACATCTGTAGTCATCTATATGAAAGGTACTTACGGAGCAATTGTTGATTATCAGAAAGATGCATTTACCGGAATGGCAAATATTTATATCCAGAATGGAAAAACTAAAAAAGGAATCGATGCCAGCGCGTATAATTTTAACGCAAAAGCAGAGTATAATCTCGGCAAAATTGCTATCGGTGCTGGTGTTACCATCGTTTCGGGCGACGATGCTTCTGATAAAACCACCGACAATATGTTTGATATGCTTTATGGAAACACCCATAGTTACTACGGCCTCATGGACCTCTTTTCCAGTATGCCTTCAACAACAGGCAATGGTGGCTTGAACGACTATTTTCTGAATCTGAAATACAAACCAAATGATAAACTAAGTTTACAGGCTGATTATCATCTGTTTACACTTAACACAGATGTAGTTATACCAACTGATCTGGCCGGAAACCCCTCTTACTATGATAAAAACCTGGGATCAGAAGTCGATCTGCATTTCAAATGGAAGATGCACAAAATCATGGAGTTAAACGGAGGTTACTCTTTCATGCTACCTTCTTCGTCCATGTTTGCCATGCAGAATATTGCTTATGTGGATCAGTCTAACAGTACCTGGGCATGGTTACAACTCGTTGTAAAACCGGTTTTTTTCAGCAATAAATAAACACTTACAAGACATAAAAAAAGGCCGCAGATTCTCGAGGGCACTGAAAAAGTCCTCTGGACAAATTAATTAACTAAAAAGCAGTAAAA
>CAZVKW010000007.1:16149-51401 GCA_964627945.1 uncultured Lentimicrobiaceae bacterium | reverse complement strand
ATAAATCTACCATATTCAAGACTAATATTAGGATCATTGCTGTGAAATGTCCAGAGGCGGTTCAATAAATAATTCGTACTCGCAGCGGTAATAAATCCACAAGCATTGCTCACATATTGCTGTACTTTAAGCTTTTCCTTCAACAGAAAAGTAATTCCGAAATCCACAAAGACTCCTGAAAATCCGACCAGTCCAAATTTGATAAACTTGGCAACGATCGGACTAAACGAATTTTGAAATGGAAGTGTCAAAAGGAGTTTAATATTTCAAATAATAAAAAATTGATAACGAATTCATATCAGCATTATCAAATGAATTTTCGATAAAAATCTGCAATGAATAAGTCACTTCTGCAGGTATTACAAATCAACGATCAAAACCATTTTCTCCCCATTGCGAACAATATCTACATTTACTCTTTGTCCGGGTTTCAGTTGTTTCAAACGGTTCATATAATCATAAATAGTTCCAACCGGCATTCCATTCAATCCGGTGATTTTGTCACCTTTCAACATACCGGCTCTTTCGGCTGGGGCGCCTTTGGTAACACCCCCAACGCCTAAACCATCAGCATCAGAACTGGTAAAATCGGGCATTATCCCTAAAGTAACTTTGAATCCTCTGCGGCCACCGCTTCTTTCTTTCGGTCCTGCTTCCTGAAAAGTCAATCTATCTGAACCATTCAATAATTCAGTGGCAATACTTTCAGCAAGTGTCATCACCTCTGAAAGACCAACATAATTAATTTTATCCCAGGTATCGGCAGGAGTATGATAATCAGAATGTGCGCCGGTTGAGAAAAATAAAACAGGAATATTTTCAGCATAGAAAGAAGCATGGTCAGAAGCGCCAAAACCTTCGGGTGAATAGGCGGCAGTAAGTGTGTTACCGGAAAGATGACGGTTCAGGATTTCTTCCCATTGTGTTGCTGTACCGGTTCCTCCGATCGAAATAGCATTTTTGTCGTTTAAGCGCCCGATCATATCCAGGTTTAACATCGCTACAATCTTGTTTTTTTCGACGGGAAGGTGTTTTACAAAATAACGGCTACCAAGCAGACCCATTTCTTCAGCTGAAAAAGCAACAACTATAAGGCTGCGTTTGAAGCCCCCAGGAACTGCGGCAAGTGATTTTGCCAGATTCATAATTCCAATTACACCTGAAGCATTGTCATCAGCACCATAATGGACAGCAACTGTATCCGGAACGCGTGAACCTGAACCTTCACCACCAAATCCGAGATGATCGTAATGGGCTCCAATGATAACATATTCATTTTTAAGTGATTCGTCATTACCTTCCAGATAAGCGACAATATTTTGCGTAGTTACCTTATTTTGAACAAGTTCGATCGTTGCCGATAAAGAAGCTTTCACTTCAAACTGATTTGGTTTTGCCGATGAAATAAGTTGTTTTTCAACACTGTCGAGAGGCATGGACGGATTGAAAAGCATCAATCCTGCCCAGGCTGCTTTCAGATCAATCGCCGGAATACCGCTACTGACCACTGAACGTTCAAAAAGCAATGGAGCGATCTCGTCTTTCGGGTTATTTTTACTGCCTCCGATAAATACAATTCCGGCAGCCCCTTTATCCCGGGCATACATTGCCTTGCTTCTCGCATCAGAAAATGGAATGAATTTACTATCGTTATTATCCGGTTCAGGGTCGCCTTTCAGCACTAAAACCCATTTACCTTTTACATCTAGGCCTTCATAGTCATTGCGTTTTAATTCGTCAGTTTTAATTACGAGTCCAAAACCTGCGAAGATGATATCAGCATTAAGTGCGGAATTGGCACTAAAACCAAACACACTGAAATCCTGATCATAGATCCCTGAAACACCATTCAGATTGATCTTGTTTTGTCCGGGTTGAACAGATGTAACCACCTCAAAAGTCTGGAAAGCTGAATTGTTATAAAATTTCAGGCCCGCATCGGAATATGCCTGTGCTATATATTTCGCAACAATTTGATCTTCATATGTTCCAGGATATCTGCCTTTCACTGAATCTGACGCGAGAAATGACAATTGTTCCTTGAGACTTTCAGGTTTCCAGGCAGTCTGCTGGGCGAAGAGTGAAAGTGTAAAAACCTGAAATATAAATAGATAGAATATTCTTTTTGACATGGCTATATTTTTTGATGGGCAAAGGTAAGTTTTTCAAACAGTATAATTGATCTCTTGATGTGTATTACAGCTTTTTAACACATGAAACTATGGATTCGCTATTTTCAAATAAACAAAAAAAGACCGCTCCAAACTGGAAACGGTCTTTTTCAAAACAAATAGCATTTTTATTTTACAATCATTTTACGGGTAACCTGTGTATTGCCGGCTTTTACTGTGTAGAAGTAAACTCCGGATGGAATATTATTATTGGTAATTTTAATTGTGCATGATCCAGCCTGATGGAAACCATATTCTTTATCATAAACTTGCTGTCCTGTAAG
This sequence comes from uncultured Lentimicrobiaceae bacterium, assembly GCA_964627945.1. Lineage (GTDB taxonomy): Bacteria > Bacteroidota > Bacteroidia > Bacteroidales > F082 > CAJBPB01. The sequence goes on along the minus strand of CAZVKW010000007.1, from coordinate 48,946 downwards.
ATTAAAAACCTTAACACTCACAACTGAACTGTGAGCAAGAGAAATATTAACGAAGGTTTCATCACTAAACGGATTTGGGAAGTTCTGACCAATTTCATTGTTTGCTTCAGAAACTTCATCACTTCCAACCAAACAAAAATCTGCATCTGTAAAATAAAAATTAGTGATGTATTTATACTCAACTGCTGTTGCCGGATCAACACCAGGGGCAAGTGGTTGATAAGTCATCGGGATTGTATATTTTTCACCATCAAATAATGAAAAATTAGATACTGCATCAAAGGTTGCGTTCCACATACCTTCAGAAAAGAAAGTAACATTGGTAGGAATAGGCATTCCTTCTGAACAAGTCAGGTCAGCAGTTCCCCATTGGTTAGGACGTAATCCGCGGATAAAAATATCAGGACGTGTATTATCTTCTATTTCAGCAAGATCCGTATCTATCCAACTTACAAAAATGGTTTCCCGATCAGGTGAAACAGTAATCTGAATCCGATTGTCTTCAGTATAATCACCTGGCCATGTACCTCGTAATTGATTGATGCTGCCTAATTTTACAGCATACCATGTGGTACCACCATCTGTTGTATAGATATCATATGCAGCAAACATATCTGATGCTGAAACAATTGAATATGCATCAGTTCCTACAACACCTACAACCACAGCTATGTGCAGGTTTCCATTGGCATCGACAGCAATATCACAATCGAATGCAGTTGTATAAGGAATTTCTTCGCGTGCTGGAATTGGATCTACATACAGTTCGACAATTTGCTCATCAGTGAGCAAATCCTGAACAATACCCTGTAGTCCATTTGGACCAGCAAGTTGAATTCCTAACGGATCACTCCAAGATGAACCTCCATCAGTTGTTTTGAAAACAACAGGGTAGAAACCAAGTCCTTCACTGATAACATCAGTGGTTCCGTTATCGGCTATCATTACGATATAACCGGTTTGTGAATCATCGGCAAAGGCTACTGAAGTGTGGGCTGGACGAGTGGTAGCTGCATCAACAGGAGCATCCAGAAGTTCCTGTGTTAATTCATAATCATTACTCGTTTCATCCCAGGTTAACTTATTAACAATTAAACTATTCATATAAGCTACAGTGCCTGTTGACCAATCCTGATTGATATCAACAACAAAGACATTTCCTTCGGTAGTCAATTCAAACGCATCAGGAATATATTGATAAAATTCATCATGGGTTGCAATCAGATTTTTAGTGGTATCTGAGTAATTACCTAGATTAACACGGCCATAGGCATAACCACCCCAGCTGTCAACAGCATTTGAACCGTCAAGAGTAGCTGCAAAATATATCATTCGTGCATTGTTAAGATCTGTATTCCCGGCTGGATTCCATATCCCATGGTGTGGATATCTTGCAGCATCAGTATAATATGATCCGCCAGCATTATTCGTAGCAATGTACATCTCATTCATTTTGGTAAAAGAGAGTCCTCCATCAACTGAAATATCGAATCCAAGGTCTCCTGAATAACCACCAGGATCCTGAACTCCGCCCATACGATGAAAATTAGTAACCATATTTAATTCGGGAATTGCAGAAACAATGGATTTTTGTCCTCCTCCATATCCATAACTATATGCGTTGGCAGAAGAACCCAAAGTTAAAATTGTAACCGCATCGGTGCTGCGTTCGGCTGGCTTGCCTGAATCAGAAGAAGTTCCGTTTTGAGGAATTACAGCAGATTTCAGAGGCTCAACACCAACCATAATTTTTTCAACAGCTTTTTGTTGCGGAAATGACTGTTTAAAGGCGTATTTCTGCTGCGCAACAGCAAATAATCCCATCATTAGTATCAAGCTTACTAGTAAATTTTTTTTCATAACAAACTGATTAAGATTAATGAATTAAAGAATTGATCTACAAAGATAACACGCAGAAATGATTTAACAAAACCAAAAAATGATTTTTATTAAATAGTTTTTACGCGTATATTCATTTCGGGACAAAAAGATTATAACTTTGCAACATTCTAAAACAGTTCATGGAAATTAATTACTAACTAAAATTCATCATTATGAAAAGAATTCTACTCATTTCTCTCGCATTGTTGGTAGGATTTGCCGTACAAGCCCAGAATGGTTATGTCCGGTTGAAAAATCCTAAAGTTAATCAATCCGTAAAAGCAAATATTCACGATCAGGTTGATCCGGTTGTTGAAGAAATGGACTTTACACCAAACACTACAATCTTGAGTGCCACAACTATCAAAGGCGCTAATGCAATGTCAGAAACCAATGTTATGACCACTAAGTATGACCTGCAGACCAACTCTTTGCTTGGTAACAGACTGGTTATGTGGCCTTCAGATGGTACAGCTGCTGCCGTTGAAACATGGGGATTGGTTGAAACAGCTTTTGCCGATCGCGGAACTGGTTACAACTACTATGACGGAAGTAACTGGGATGCACAGCCTGCTGCCCGCATCGAGCCTGTTCGTTCAGGTTGGGGTTCTATTGCTCCTCTCGGCGAAAATGGTGAAGCAGTTATGTCACATACTGGTACAGCTTTGAATCTTTATACAAGAGAAACAAAAGGTACCGGCACATGGACACAGGTTCCTGTTGTTACTGGTTTAACCAATGCTCTCACATGGCCTCGTATTGCAACAACTGGACAATATCATGACGTTATTCATGCTGTTGCTGCTTATCAGGATGCTGCTAATACCCTTTACAACGAAGTTTATTATGCCAAATCAAATGATAACGGCGCAACCTGGGATAGCTGGGCAACTCCTCCTGAAGTTGATCTTGCTTTCTATAACAACAATATTTCAGCTGATGATTATGTAATCGCTGCTAATGGTGATAACGTTGCTATCCTTTTCGGAAGTGCGTGGTATGACCTTTTCTATGTAAAATCAACCGACGGTGGTAACTCATGGGAAAAACACGTTGTTTGGGAACATCCTTATCCTGGAATCGACTGGAACACATTCGTTACAACTGATACTCTCTACACTGTTGACAATACTGCTAACATCGCTATCGATGATAACGGAATGGTTCACGTTGTTTGGGCAACTGCACGCGTTATCGTTGAAACAGCAGCTGCTGGTTCATACAACTACTTCCCTTATACAGATGGTATCTGCTACTGGAATGAATCAATGGGACAACTTCCTGAAAATCCTGAAAACCCACACAAAACCTTAGATCCTACTTATCTTGATGGTCTTGGAATGGGAATCGTTGTAGGTTGGGTACCAGATATCAACAATGATGGTGAAGTTACCATTTTTGATTATGAACTCATTGGTTACAGAACCTTAGGTCTTTCAACTTTACCTGGTCTTTCAATTGACGAAAACGGCAGCATCATGATTGTTTATTCAACCCTTGATGAAACAAGAAACAATGACGCCGCTTATTTCAGAAGTGTTTATGCTACTTATAAAGATGGTATTTACGGCACATGGTATCCTGCATTTGAAAACCTCATGGGTGGCGTAATTCACATTTTCCAGGAAGGTTTTTACACAACTGCAGCGCAGCAAGGCAGCAATGGTACTTTCTTTGCCATGTACAATGCTGACGCTTCACCAGGAACTGCTCTTGATGCTGACCATGCATATCAGGATAACTATATTTATGTTGTAAAAGTTGCTCCGGTTGTTATCGGTGTAAACGAAAACATCAACCCTGTTAATGCTATTTCGAATGCTTATCCTAACCCTGTATCAAGCAAGATGAGTTTTGATATTCAGATGAGCCAGAACAGCAAAATCGCTGAAGTAAGTCTTTTCAATATGGCTGGACAGGTTGTTTATCACGAAAACATCAATGCACTGAATGCAGGTCCTAACACTTATACAATCGATGCAACTCAATTGAATAGTGGTGTTTATTTCTGCACATTCGATATCAATGGTTACAAGAGTACCCGCAAAGTGGTTGTTCAGTAATCAAGAATAATACCGGGCTTATAGTTCTACAAGCCAAACAAAAAGAGGCCGCTTCAATGAAGCGGCCTCTTTTGTTTTGTTTATTTCTTACTGATAAAGAATGAATTAATCTCTGCTCAGAAGGATAAGAAATAATTGAAATATCATTTGAGTCAATTAAATCCGAAATCAATAGATTGATTCAGGACTGTTTGTCATACATCAATGCTTTGATTTAACGATCGTGAGTGGATCAGATTTAAATGTAAATACATCCCGTTTTCCATCTTCACCTTTAGCGACATTCAAATCCAAATCGCTGGATGTCATATTGTTGAAAGACTTTACTCCCAACTCGGCTAATCCCCACATATTCAGTTTATCTTCTGACGCCATTCGGTAAATCTTTTGTCCGGCCAAACGCCTTTGATCCTCCAAAGCCATTCCTGCCTTGTTGGTCAGATTGCGCAAGACTAATCCTGCCAGTGATTGTTTGCCATGGCTTTCTGGCTCGCCCAATGCCATCAGATAAGCAGGCCCATCGAAGTAAAACAAGATATAATCCGATTCCTGAGAGCTAAAATCTTTGGATGATTCAGCCATTTCAGTTGCCGGCAAAGATTTCGGCTGATAGAGCAATTCTGCACTGATTCGTTCCGGATCAGAACTTACAGATTTAGGATGCATCACTTTCACTTGCTCAGGTTTCACTGATTGAATCTGCCTGGAAATATCAGTCGATTTGCTTACCATTTCCTTTTGGATGACTTCCGGGATTTGCTGAGCAACAGTATTGACTTCAATATGATTCTTCTTTTGCACAGGATCATTGAAATTCCACCAGACAAACAAACTGATTAACAACAAAATACTGGCAGCATACGACATCGGACGAATGAAAGGAAGTACAATTGATTTTTGCTTCAGCTTTTCCTTTTCAGGAAAAATAACAGATTGATCTGCGATTAGTCTGGTATTCTGATAAGCCTGGAAATCAGATCTCAGTTCCGGATTCTGAATAAGAAATTCAGTCAGAACCGATTCTTCATTTTTTGTTAATTGATTTTCAATTGATAAGATGAACCATTCGTCATAGTTCGTTGCATGTATCAATCCGATGGAGGAAATGCTTTGTTTTTTTAATGAATTCTTTTCCTGAAACGAAACGTTTTCAGGTTCAAGAAAATCAAATCCCGAACTGAGTTCTTCCCAGCTTCCAAGTTCCGGGTGTTGATCGATAAACTGCTGTAATTCAGTCAGAACCGGTCCGGAAAGATTCCCATCGATCAGATCGACGAGATAAGCTTCATAATTATGGATCGTAATTTTCATCTAATTTACCTCCAGCACTTTATCCATACTTTGAATATACATCTTCAGGGATGTTCTTGCCCTGAAAATATAGACCTTTACCTGCGCTTCACTCAAACTGGTAATCTCTCCAATTTCAGCATACGAATAGCCTTCATAATCACGTAATAGCACCACAGTCCGCTGAATCTCGGGCAAAGTTGCCAAAGCACCATCCAACACCTGTTTCAAATCAGAAAAATCGTTGAATGACACTTCCGATGCGCGGTGTCCTGTCTCCAGGCGCACCATTCTTTCGTCCTTCCTGATCATATCGATCATGGTATGATATGCGGTTGTGTATAAATATGATTTGCTTTTCGAAACATCTATTTCCTCCTTTTTGAGCCACACCTTTGTATAAGCCTCCTGTACGATATCATGTGCTTTGTCTTTGTCGCGCAGGTTCTTCAGAACGAACCTGTAAAGTCCGTCGGCATGTTCCTCCACACATCGATTGTAATCGTTCCGATTCATAGGCAATGACCAAAAACATCCATATGACGGATGTAGGGCGATAAAGTTACAGCAAAAATGAAATAAATCAGTTAAGAATTATAAACTGATGAATCTGATTAACTTAAACGGCTCAATCAAGTTTAAGTACAGCAAGGAATGCAGATTGCGGAATCTCTACATTCCCGATCTGACGCATACGTTTTTTACCCTTTTTCTGTTTTTCGAGCAGTTTGCGTTTACGGCTAATATCACCTCCATAACATTTGGCAGTTACGTCTTTCCGAAGGGCTTTCACCGTTTCACGGGCAATGATTTTGGCACCTATGGCTGCCTGAATAGCGATATCAAACTGCTGACGTGGTATCAGTTCACGCAGTTTTTCACACATTTTTCGACCAAATACATAAGAATTATCCCGGTGAATCAATGTTGAAAGTGCATCAACGGAATCTCCATTCAGCAGCAAATCCAGTTTAACCAAATTTGCCCTTTGATAGCCTTCGATATGATAATCGAAAGAGGCATATCCGCGAGAAATTGATTTTAATTTATCATAAAAATCGAAAACAATCTCACTCAATGGCATTTCGAAAGTGATCTCTACGCGATCAGAGGTCAGATAAATCTGATTTTTCAAAACACCTCGCTTTTCAATGCAGAGGGTCATGATTGCGCCCTGATATTCCGATTTGGAAATGATCTGGGCGATAATATATGGTTCTTCGATATAATCGAGTACGTTCACATCCGGCAAACCGCTTGGATTATGCACTTCAAGCATATCTCCGGCTGTTGTATAAGCTTTGAACGAAACGTTTGGCACGGTTGTAATCACATCCATATCAAATTCACGATCGAGCCTTTCCTGGATGATTTCCATATGCAACAATCCAAGGAAACCACAACGGAATCCAAAACCAAGTGCTGCAGAAGATTCAGGTTCAAACACCAGTGAAGCATCGTTCAGCTGAAGTTTTTCAATTGACGCACGCAATTCTTCATAATCATCGGCATCGACCGGATAAATACCGGCAAAAACCATTGGTTTCACAAGTTCGAAACCGGCAATAATCTCTTGTGTAGGTCGCGAAACATGGGTAATCGTATCCCCGACTTTTACCTCACTTGATGTTTTAATTCCGGAAATAATATAGCCTACATCGCCCGCTGACATTGAATTACGTGGAAACTGTTTCAGTTTCAGGACTCCGATTTCATCGGCATGATATTCTTTTCCGGTAGCAATGAATTTAACATGATCGCCTTTGCTGATCGTGCCGTTGACAATTCTGAAATACGCGATAATTCCACGAAATGAATTGAAAACAGAGTCAAAAATAAGGGCTTGAAGTGGCTCATCCGGATTTCCCTTAGGTCCCGGAATACGGCTAAGTATGGCTTCAAGAATCAAGTCAACACCAAAACCTGTTTTAGCACTTGCACGTATAATGTCTTCACGTGGGCAACCAAGCAATTCAACAATCTGATCCTCAACTTCATCGGGCATGGCATTGTCCATGTCAACTTTGTTAAGAACAGGAATAATTTCCAGATCATGGCTTAATGCAAGGTAAAGGTTTGAAATCGTCTGGGCCTGAATACCCTGAGTTGCATCAACAACCAAAAGAGCACCTTCACAGGCGGCAATACTGCGTGATACCTCATACGAAAAGTCTACATGCCCGGGAGTATCAATCAGGTTGAAAATGTATGTTTTACCTTCATGCTCATATTCCATCTGAATGGCATGGCTTTTAATGGTGATGCCACGCTCGCGCTCAAGATCCATGCTATCAAGCACCTGTTCTTTCTGATCGCGTTCGCTGATGGTATGCGTAAACTGTAAAAGCCTGTCGGCAAGCGTACTTTTCCCATGATCAATATGGGCGATAATGCAAAAATTTCTGATATTATCCATAAGGCTGCAAAAGTAAGAAATTTTGCGAATACTAGTGATTTGTACCTTTTCGTGAAGCTTAAAGATAAGCGGAAAATCTGACTTTCAACTGTTTCGGTATTCATGTTTTTCTTGATCACAATATATACAAACTGTCGTTTTGTCATAAAACTATGTCAGAGAAAAAATGTGATCAAACATATTTAAATATTTGAATAACAGTAATCTAAAGAAATTTAATTCTAACAATATTTCAGTCATCAAATTAGCGGAGAAAAGCATTCTTTCTTTGGCACAATGATTGACAATATTGATTCGACAATAGAAATTCAGAAATTTTTAACTACATATTAAAAGGAGAACTTTCAATGGGAAAAATAATTGGAATTGACCTCGGGACAACTAACTCCTGCGTTGCAGTGATGGAAGGTAACGAGCCCGTTGTAATCGCAAACAGCGAAGGCCGTCGTACTACACCTTCGATTGTTGCATTTGCTGACAATAACGAACGTAAAGTTGGTGATCCTGCTAAACGCCAGGCAATTACCAACCCAACAAAAACGATTTATTCGATCAAACGTTTCATGGGTGAAACTTTTGACCGTGTACAGAAAGAAAAAGACAGAGTTCCATACAAAGTTATCAAAGGTGAGAACAATACTCCCCGCGTTGACATTGATGGACGTCCATTCACACCTCAGGAAATTTCGGCCATGATTCTACAGAAAATGAAGAAAACCGCCGAAGATTATTTAGGACAAACTGTCACCGAAGCCGTAATCACTGTACCTGCATATTTTAGTGATTCACAGCGTCAGGCAACCAAAGAAGCCGGTGAAATTGCCGGTCTTACAGTAAAACGTATTATCAACGAGCCTACCGCTGCTGCACTTGCTTACGGACTTGATAAAAAAATGAAAGATATCAAAGTAGCTGTTTTCGACCTTGGTGGCGGAACCTTCGATATCTCTATCCTCGAAATGGGTGACGGAGTTTTTGAAGTAAAATCGACCAATGGTGATACACACCTCGGAGGTGACGACTTTGATGCAAACATCATCAATTGGCTGGCTGAAGAATTCAAAACAGATGAAGGCCTCGACCTGAGAAAAGATCCGATGGCTTTACAGCGCTTAAAAGAAGCAGCTGAAAAAGCAAAGATCGAACTTTCAAGCTCGACCGAAACTGAAATCAATCTGCCTTATATAATGCCGGTTAACGGTATACCAAAACACTTGGTACGTAAGCTTACACGTTCAAAATTTGAACAATTAAACGATTTCCTGATCCGCGCTACTATCGAACCATGTCGCAAGGCACTTCAGGATGCAAACCTTACGATCAATGATATTAACGAAGTAATTCTCGTAGGTGGTTCAACCCGTATTCCTGCTATTCAGCAGATTGTGAAAGACTTCTTTGGCAAAGAACCTTCAAAGGGAGTTAATCCTGACGAAGTAGTTGCTGTTGGAGCTGCTATTCAGGGTGGTGTTTTGAGCGGTGATGTAAAAGATGTTTTGTTACTCGACGTAACTCCACTTTCATTGGGAATCGAAACTTTGGGTGGTGTAATGACCCGTCTCATTGAATCGAATACTACAATTCCTACCAAGAAATCAGAAACCTTCTCAACTGCTGCCGATAACCAGCCTTCCGTTGAAATTCATATTCTTCAGGGCGAAAGACCGATGGCTAACCAGAATAAGAGTATCGGACGATTCCACCTGGATGGTATTCCACCATCACCACGTGGTGTACCTCAGATAGAAGTGATCTTTGATATCGACTCAAATGGTATTCTGCACGTTACTGCCAAGGATAAAGCCACTGGTAAAACACAGAGTATCAGAATTGAAGCATCATCCGGCTTGAATGATACCGAAATTCAAAGAATGAAGGAAGAAGCTACAGCCAATGCTGAAAGCGACCGCAAGGAACGTGAACGTGTTGACAAACTGAACTCAGCCGATGCACTTATTTTTCAGACTGAAAAACAGTTGAAAGAATATGGTGATAAACTTCCGGCCGATAAAAAAACTGAAATTGAATCAGCGCTTGAAAAACTCAAAACTGCGCACAGAAGTCAGGATATTCCGGGAGTCGATGCTGCAATGTCTCATTTGAACGGAATCTGGCAGACAGCAAGCGAGGAAATGTACAAAAATACCCAGTCAGCCCCTGGTGGTGAACAAGCTCAGCAACCAAACCAGGAACCTAAAAATCCTGGTCAGGCAGGCGGTAACGACGAAGTAAGTGATGTTGACTTCGAAGAAGTGAAATAATCATCTTCTGGAAATATTCCCTAGAAAAGGATAGCCGATTAGTTTTGGCTATCCTTTTTTTTAGGGTTTAACACGCAGGAGGTTAAATTCAATTACCTTTGTGCCCTCATAATATTCGGACAAATACAACAATGTAAATCATTAATTATCAACACTTAATCTATGAAGAAATTTACTTTTTCTCTTTTCATTCTGTTCGCTGCATTTTCGATCAGATCAAATGCTCAAAATCTGGTGGCAAATCCCGGACTCGAAGAATGGACCACTGACACACAACCTGCCGGATGGACATTATATCAGAGTGTGGCAAAAGAAAGTACTACCATACATGGTGGAAGTTTTTCGGCAAAACACATTTCTGCCTCATCTACACAGAAATTACAACAGGAAATAACTGGTATCCAGGCAGGTAGTCCATATACAATTTCTTATTATTACTATGATAATGATCCAGCAGCGCGCACTCGAATTTGGTCATACTGGTTGAGTGGAACCACTACAATCAGTGCTGACAGCGCTGTCTTGCGTCCAACAATCTACAGTACCGATATCGCCGAATGGCAGCATTTCAGTGCCGCACTTACCGCTCCAAATGGTGCTGACGGATTTCGTTTTGAAGTACGGGTTTACAAACAGGATGGTCTTACCGGCGGTGGTGTTTTCTACGATGATTTTACCGTTTCGGGTGAAGTAAGCGTGAAACCTGAACCAACCAACTACCCTACTGCATTTGCAGGTGGTCCGGAAGCCATGGGCATCAGATTAAACTGGGCTGACGCAAGCGGAACTCAGTTACCGGATGCATATCTTGTTTATGGTTCAGTGCCTGTAGCAGGTAAAAACATACTCAGCCCTCCTGTTGATGGTACACCGATCGCCAACAATATGGATATTTCGTTGGGTTATGTTGCCCTGAATGTTGCCTATGGTATTGAAACTGCCTTTTTTGGCAATTTTGAAGCAGGTCAGGATTTTACTTTCTGGATTTATCCATATACAAACAGCGGAGCAACAATCGATTACAAAACTGATGGTACTGTCCCAACTGTAAATGTAAGTGTAAATAATGTTACAACGCTCATTTATGAACCTTTTAATGCTGACCTTGGTGTAATGACAGCACATAGCATCACAGGCGATCAGGTCTGGGAGCATTATTTCTTTAGCAATGAAGATTTCGCCCGTTGCTCAGGTTACAGCGGCGCAAGTTTTGCCAATGAAGACTGGCTTGTGAGTCCTCAAATCAATTTCACCAATATGCAGACTGCTTTTCTGAGCTTCAGAACAGCCATGAACTACACTGGTGATGCGTTGAAACTACTCGTTTCATCGAATTACGACGGAAGCGGTGATCCAACCGCCTTCACCTGGACTGACATTACTTCTTCGGCACAATGGTCAGCAGGCAGCTGGGCATGGGCACAATCAGGCGATATTAACATCCTTCAATACGGTAATCCTACGATGTACCTCGCATTTGTTTATACTTCTTCTGTTGATGCTTCTTCAACCTGGGAACTTGATGATCTACTCGTTTATGGCGTTGCTCATGTTGGTCTGAATGAAACAAAGGCAAATACAGTGCAAATTTATCCGAACCCAGCCGTTAGTGAGTTGAGATTCAGTCTTGAAACTGATGCCAATATTATTATCAATGATATGACAGGTAGAAGCGTTCTGAACCATAGCGCAATCATTGGAGATAACAGACTCGATGTTAGCAATTTAGCTACAGGAACATATTTTATCAGTTTTATCGGAAACGGAACATCTTATACGACCCGTTTCGCTAAACAATAAGCGTTTTCTATCTAAATTATTAAAAGCTGCGATGAATAACATCGCAGCTTTTTTCTTTTTGATTTATGAATTTTTAATCCTTTCAACAATCAAAAATACCTTTCTTTGCATCGTCAATAATTCATTGGTTTGAGAGCTATAAATCAAGTATTTAGTATTTTATTTATCCTTCTTTTGACATCTGTTTGTCAGGCTCAGGTTTATGAACCGGTAAGGCTGGAGTTATCGGCACATCTTGAGGCGCCTACTTATCATCTCGAAAATCTGGGTGAAGAGGGAGTGATGGTTTTTTATGAAAGCAACGAAATCGATGAAAATCTGAAACGAAGGTGGTACTTCAGCATGCTCGATTCAACACTTACCGAGCAATGGGTTCAGATTGTTCCTGTCAGCGATGGAATGTCGGTTCATACTTCTACAGCAATCAATGGAAGTGTGGTGATCCTGTTTACGAACGAAGGAAGCAGAACCAAATCACAAAGTACAAATTACGAGATACTTACGTATAAAAATAAGCTTAAAAAATTCAACCTTCTGGGCGGAACTGTCCCGGAAAAAGCTGAGATTTTCGGTTTTTGCGCGAATGAGAGCACCGCATTTATGTCGGTAAATCTCCCAAAATCAGCTCCCGATCTGCTTGTTTTTAACCTTGAAAAAGGTGGCTTACATCCTTTGGTGCACAATCTGGAAGGAGATATCAGTGTAAAACAGACCGGGATGATCTGTCAGGGGATGTTTTTCACAAGCACACTTGAACAAATCACTGAGAAAAAGAAATTAACCTATCATTTTATTATCACAGACCGTTTGGGTAATAAGGTCAGACAGATTATCTGGAATGACCTGCAAAACAGACGTTTACATGCTTTCGCCTTTGAATACGATCCAATATCAGACGGATTCATTATCAATGGAAGTTATGGATTTGATAAACCCAAAAAAGATTCAAGACGACAGGAAGTAGAAGAGGAAGAAGAGGCTGATGGTCTTTTTTATATGAAATTTCCGACAAACGGAACCCAGATCGACAATTTTGTACCATTCAGTGATTTCAAAGATATTTCTTCAGCCCTTGCTTCGGAAGAACTTATGCTGTTCAGACAGCAGCAGGCAAGATCTGAATCGGAAAATGTGAAACCTGATATTGGATTCAGATTGTTTCATCCTGTAATAGTCAGTTTTGAAGGTCTGAATCTGTTCACGGCTGAAGCATTCAGACCGAAATACCGTCTTGAGACACGCGTTGAATATGATATTTACGGTCGTCCGATACCATATACCTATTCTGTTTTTGAGGGATATCACTTTTATACCTCTATTCTGGCAGCCTTTGATAGTTCAGGCAGGCTTGCATGGTCAGGCAATTTCAAAATTCCTGAAACAGTTTCCCTTTTTCTGCAAGCCCATACTTTGGTACATCCTGATTCAACGGGTTTGCTGGTCTGCCTGACAAAAAACGGCCTGATTCATTCATCCGTTTATGACAAAAACGGAATTGAAACAGGAGGACTGGAACAAACAAAGCTTGTTTCAGATTTTGCAAATGATCGACTGCTGGAAGAAGCATTTACATCCATATCTTATTGGTATGACAACTTTTTTCTGGCATCAGGAACACAAAAGATTGCGAATAACAAACTCAGGGACAACAATCCCAGAATCATTTATTACATTAATAAAATTGGTTTTCGTTAACAATTTTTTGATCTCCGCTAAACATTATCAAACATTCAGTGTTATTTTTACAATAAAAAAATCTGATCACAGTTTCATCAGACGAGTAAAGTGATAGAAATCCAGTAATGAACAAAATAGACCACATAGTACGATATTTACGCTATCATTTTGCGAAAAAGGGAAAACATGGAATCCATTCCCCTTTCGTTTACGATTTGATTATCAACGTACTGGAGGATAAAAAAGATTATCCGGAATATAATATTCTTGATAAAGCACGAAAAAACCTGCTTCATAACCATGACACCATCGAAACCGTTGATTTTGGAGCTGAAGCCGGAAACAAGGAGTTTATCACATACAGGTCTACCGTTCAGAAGCTTACGCGTCTAAGGGCACAATCTGTTGCAGAATCAAAACTTTTGTTCCGCCTGGTGAAATATTTCAAACCACGTAATGTTCTGGAATTCGGAACCTCCACCGGTTTAAGTACAATTGCTCTTGCTCTTGCGAATCCTACCTCCAAAATCATCAGCATGGAAGGTTGTGCTTCAGTAGCATCGGTGGCAGAGAATCAGTTTCAGAAATATCATCTTCACAACATCGATCTTGTTATCGGGAACTTCAACAATACCTTAACAGACGTACTTGAAAAAGTTGATCATCTTGATTTTGTATTCTTCGACGGAAATCACCGGAAAATACCTACAATCGACTATTTTAACCATTGTTTGACCAAAATAGGACAGAAATCAGTCTTCATCATTGATGATATTCACTGGTCGGATGAGATGGAAGAAGCCTGGACAGAAATTATTGCAGATCAGTCCGTAACACTTTCGATCGATCTGTTTCATTTCGGTATGATTTTCTTTGATAAAGGCTTTACCAAGCAACATTTCATCATCAGCAATTGATGCATAAATCGTACATTTGTAAGATAGAACACATTGAATATGGAAAAACAAGTGATCAGGTTAATCGGGATATCACGACATTTTAAAGTTGGTTCAGAAATCGTAAAAGCCTTACGGACAATCGATATTACAATTAACCGAAACGAATATGTTGCCCTGATGGGGCCATCCGGATCAGGGAAATCAACACTCATGAACCTTCTAGGCTGCCTCGATACTCCTACTTCGGGGGAATACTTCCTGAACGGACAAGATGTGAGTAAAATGAATGACAGCGAACTGGCCGATATCCGAAACAAGGAGATTGGATTTATCTTTCAGACATTCAATCTATTACCTCGATCCACAGCACTCGAAAACGTGATGCTCCCACTTGTTTATGCCGGTATCCCGAAACAGAAACGCATCGAGATGGCTTCTGCAGTTATCGAAGATGTTCAGCTTACCGATCGTATGAAACACAAGCCTAACGAGCTTTCCGGGGGACAGCGTCAAAGGGTTGCTATTGCACGGGCACTGGTAAACAAACCTTCAATTCTACTTGCCGACGAGCCAACCGGTAATCTCGACTCAAAAACTTCGATCGAAATCATGGGATTGCTCGAAGAAATTCATGCTGCCGGAAACACAATCATAGTTGTAACACACGAAGAAGATATCGCAAAACATGCACACCGCATTATTCGCTTGAAAGACGGATTGATTGAATCTGACGAAGTAAATGAACATATTGCAGTTGCAACCGTTAAAAGAAAATAAAATTCAAAACGGAATTTTGCTGCATGAGTGACGAAATGAAAATTTATACACGAACCGGTGATCAGGGACAAACTTCGCTGATTGGTGGAACACGTGTTCCAAAATATGATGAACGAATTGAAGCCTACGGCACTGTTGATGAACTGAACTCATTTGTAGGTCTTATTCGCGACCATGAGTTGTGTGATTCTGAAAGCCGTGATTTTCTAATCGAAATACAGAATCGGCTTTTCACCATCGAATCTCATCTGGCTACGGATCAAAAAGTTCAGATTGCGAAAAAGATTCCGGAACTTAATAATCAGGATATCAACAGGATAGAATCAGAAATTGATCGGATGACCGATCAACTCGAACCTTTGAGTAATTTCATTTTGCCGGGCGGACATGCGCTGGTTTCGCTGAGTCATGTTGCCAGAACTGTATGCAGGCGCTCGGAACGACTTTGTTTAAAAGTTTCTGCAGATTATCCTGTTGCCCCTGTCAACCTGAAATATCTGAACAGACTTTCAGATTATTTCTTTGTTTTGGCCCGGTATTTTTCTCATAAGACGAACAGTTCCGAAATCAAATGGAACTCTCTGTAAAACAGAGATTTAATCAATTTTTTTTTCACTTGTGTTTATTGTAATTAAAAACTACTTTTGCAAAAAAATAGAACGGCCTGAAATAGAATTTTATCTTGAAAAAACAAAACCATTTCATCTTTGTTCTTTCAGGAAATTTTTTGTTCAGGATTATTTAGCGAACTAATCAGAAAGGGTAAAATATGTATTGGACACTTGAGTTGGCTTCAAAATTAGAAGATGCACCTTGGCCAGCCACCAAGGAGGAATTACTGGAATGGGCTCAGCGCTCCGGAGCTCCACAGGAAGTTGTTGAAAATCTAAAAGAAATGGAAGATGAGGGAGAAATCTACGAGCGAATCGAAGATATCTGGCCTGACTATCCAACGAAAGACGATTTCTTCTTCCATGAAGACGAATATTAATTATAAAAAAAACCGGCTTAAAGGCCGGTTTTTTTATGTCTTTAGAAGTTTAAACTTATCCCGACACTCGGCATCAGGGGTAATTGCCGCATGGTTTGGTTCGTAATGCGATCAACATAAAACACATTTTCACGATTATAAACGTTTGTTACACTAACATTTACTTCGAGAATAGTATTTTCAGAGAAGAAAAATTTACGTTTCACATCCATATCAAGCCGGTGATATGTCGGCAATTCTCCCTTATTTAAATCGGCATAAACAACTCCAAGCTGTCCGTTGGCGGTCGATATATCGGTATTGATTCCCCCATCGAAAGGTAAATATTCATAAAATCCCTGCAACTGTGTAAACGGGAAGCCTGAGCCAAAATTCCACCGTGTACTGAATTCCCATTGTTTCAGATCACCGGTTGTATAAGAAACAATCAGGTTTACATTATGCCGACGATCATAGTGTGGCCGATAGGTTACCAATTCGCCGGGTGTTTTTTCATATTGCTTTGTTACCCAACCCAATGAGTACACTCCCCACATATATAATTTCTTGTATTCATATTTGAGCGAAAGATCAGCACCATATGCTTTCCCCTTTTCGATGATGAAATCCTTTTTGTAAATATCGGGTGTGCCGGAAGGTGCTTCAGATTCATTATAAATTTTATTTCTATTCAGATTTGTAAGTTGCTTAAAATCTTTCAGATAACCTTCTATATTCATATTTAGTTTACTCGAAAGATCTGTTTCCAGTCCCAGAATAAAATGGTTTGCCTTCTGTAATTTATGAGTTATGTCTTCACCGTCAAAGGTAGCCGGAAGATTATCCGGACCTGAAAGGAATCCATAAAACAGGTTTACCACATCACGGTCGCTATTGGCGGCAATCAGGTTTTGTGAATACATACCGGCGGCCATTTTTAAACGCATGAAATCATTGATTACGTATTTCATTGCCAAACGTGGCTCAGGAGAAATATTTGCCAGCGATGCGTACCACTGAACCCTGAAACTTGGTTCAAACAGTAACTTTCCGAATGTCCCCTTATAACGCACATAACCAGCCAGTTCTGTTGTGTTTTCAGTTTGATCAATAACCCGTCCGACACCATTCGTAAAATTAAACTGGGTTCTAAATCCAAGAATTTCGATGCCGTATTTTACAAGATCCTTTCCAAGAAAATAGGTGAAATGGAATCCCATATTGAAACCATCGATTCCGCTTGATCTGTCAGGTGAATTTGTCTCTTTCAATCTGGCTTCATAAGAGGAGTATGCCAGATTACCTTCGATTAGCACGGGCGATTTACCAGGAATAATCAGAAAATTAGAGCCTCCTCCGAATGATTTCCAGCCAAAATCGGAAAGTGACTTATAATTATTCACATTATCGTTGAAATTAAAGCCGAAGAAATTGATTTTTGATCCATTGGAAGCATTGATTGAAAGCTTCCCGTAAACATCCAGAAAATTGAATGGCAGACCATTATCATCGATATAACTATAAAACAATTTACTTGATTGCTCGAGATAGGAGTTCTTAACTGAAAGGATGAAAGATGAACTTCCCCCGTTATCGGATTTTGCCTGAATGAGCGGGCCTTCCAGAACAAAATTTGCACCGAAGGTACTCGCTGCTGCTTTTCCTGCAAAGCGATGTTTATTACCATCCCGTGTCGTAATATCCATGACCGATGAGATACGACCACCATAATCAGCACTAAAACCTCCTGTAAAAACTTCTGCATTCCGGATAAGTTCGGTATCAAAAACCGAAAACAAACCGATGGAATGGAATGGATTATATACGATCATTCCATCGAGTAAAACTTTATTTTGAATGGGAGAACCTCCCCGGATATACAATTGTCCGCCCTGATCACCTGTAAAAATAACTCCGGGAACAACTTGAAGATATTGCGCCAGATCGGCCTGTCCGCCAATTGACGGGATTTTTTTCAAAATTTTTGGGGTAAGATTGATTACCGAAGTTTTAGTTTCTGTTTCAGCTTCAATCCGGTCGGCAGTGACACTTACCGAAGAAAGACTGATAGCCGCCTGACTCAACTTAAACTTCCTATTAATTACCTCATTTTCATGAAGATTAATCACTTCCTTAATGGTATCATAGCCCAGAAAAGTGACTAAAAGAGTATATTTCCCAGCCGGAACCTTCGTAATATTGAAAAACCCATTTACGTCTGTTGTGCTCCCATATGTTGAGCTTTTGATATAAACATTTGAAAAAATGATGGGTTCTCCTGAACTGGCTTCATACACAAAACCACGAATGGAGCCAGATTGTGCCTGTAGGTTATTTTTTGAAATCAGCACGAAACAAAAGAAAAACAAAAGAAAAAAACGTGATAACTTATTCATTTTCATTAAATTAAAAACATCCTACAAAACACTCCAACAACTTAGTAGCGATCAATTTTGAAATTGGAAACAGCTGCATCCACCTTAATTCTGATCTTTTGAGTTGCGGTTTCAAAGTTAGGTGTTTCATGTCTACCCTTGTCAATTTGTGTGAAACCTTCTGCCTCACGATGCGATAAAATTGAACTTCCTGTGATTTGACATCCTGCCGCAGCTGGAATACGGATGTGAATCGAGGATGCAGCAGCATTCACATTTATCTCAGTTTCTGGTTGCAGTTCACCTATCTGAAGTTTTATAGCGGTTGCACCTCCATCAATATCAATTTTACTCACCTTGAACGGACTCAGGTCAAAATCAAAATTTGCGGCACCAATCTCAACATCCAGTGTCCAGACAGGTTTTTCGTTCAGCATGAAACGCAATTCATTCCGGTTTTTCCCGTGCAGAACAACATCAGACTCTTGTTTTAAAGTAATATCAGCGTGATTGTCAAGTTCTTCCACTTTAAAATCGTACACCATATTTCCACCTGATTTCGTCACATAAACCAGTTCACTAGTTATTCCTTCCAACTGAAAATTGCCAGCACCTGCTTCCAGATGCAACAAAGCCGTTTTCACAGAATCAAACTGATGACTAAATTCCTGATCGATATTTTTGTTATCGATTGTATCATTGTCTGACAAATCGAAATTAAAATGATTATTTCTGAAAGGAGATTCTTCAGGATCGAGGTTTGAATACATAACTAAACTCAGGGCTGCAATGGCGAGTGCAAGTATAAGCTTGTAAATACCTTTGACAGGCAGAATTGATACACCCCAGAGAACCAAAAGGATAGGCCACAGACGCCAAACCATAAACCATTCAAGGTTAAATACTCCAAGACGATCAAACAGGAACAAAAGACCAAAAATAATCAGTATCGTTCCCCAGAAAACATTTTGATGTTTCATAGCAATTTATTTTAAAGTTGGTTTTAATAAAACGAGACCAACTGCAATCAGGGCAATCGGCCAAAGATCTGCAAATTCAATATTTGCAAAAAAACTGGGTAACAGCAAAGCTACCCCTATCACAATCAAAACGACTCCCATAACGAGAGAACCTGACTTTTTCTCTGGAACAAAAGGCATTTCAGATGGTTCGCTCGCAGGATTCGATCCTTCTGATCCTGTTTCATAAGGCGGATTTGCTGATTTTGACTGAAATTTTTGATAGTCAAATTCAACATCATTTTTTGGAAGTATGATCCATAAAACGATGTAAATAAACACACCTCCACCTGCAATGACGGCCAGTAAAAAAAAGACCAGTCTTACAATTACAGGATCGAGAGATAAATATTCAGCAATACCGCTACAAACGCCGGCTATCACACGCTGTCCGGGATTTCGGTGTAAATTTCTGGTAGAATTCATAATTTTAGTTTATTATAACGATTCAAAGTTAAAACATTAAATCAACTCCCTCCGACAGCTTTTGACCACGTGTATTCAAAACAAAGAAATCATATCAAATATTTAAGGTATTTTAACTAATCAATACTTAGAAAAACCTGAATACCACCGTAAAAGGCCGAAATAATGCCACTGTTTATTTTTCACAATGATATTGATTCAGGTATGTGATTTTTTGTATTTTTACCTACTCGGATTTTTCCGAATCAATTATTGCATATTATCACTTTTTGCTGTTGAATCAATGATGAAAATTAAAGTAAACAATCCCATTGTAGAGCTCGATGGAGATGAAATGACCAGAATTATCTGGAAATACATTAAGAACAAGCTCATTCTACCTTATCTCGATCTTGAGATTCTGTATTTTGACTTAGGAATGGAGCATCGTGATGCGACTTCAGACCGTGTCACGGTTGATGCTGCCGAGGCCATCAAAAAATACAATGTTGGAATTAAATGTGCAACGATAACACCTGACGAGAAAAGGGTTACCGAATTCGGACTGAAAGAAATGTACAAATCACCGAATGGGACTATCAGAAACATCTTAGATGGAACTGTTTTCCGTGAACCAATTATCATCAAAAACATTCCAAAACTTGTACCCGGCTGGACTGATCCAATCGTGATCGGACGTCATGCATTTGGCGATCAGTACAGGGCAACCGATTTTGTCACAAAAGGAAAGGGAAAACTTACGATCACCTTCACTCCTGAAGACGGAGGTGCCGTTCAGCATTTTGAAGTTTATAATTTTAAGGATGACGGCGTTGCTCTGGCAATGTATAATACAGATGAATCTATCCGTGGCTTTGCTCATTCCTGTTTCAATATGGCTTTGCAAAAAGGCTGGCCATTGTATCTTTCAACAAAAAACACCATTCTGAAAAAATATGACGGACGATTCAAAGATATTTTTGAGGAAGTTTATCAGGCTGAATTCAAATCCAGATTTGCTGACGCAGGAATTACCTACGAACATCGTCTGATTGATGATATGGTTGCTGCGGCGCTTAAATGGAGCGGCAAATTTGTCTGGGCCTGCAAGAACTATGATGGTGATGTTCAATCAGATACGCTGGCACAAGGATTTGGTTCACTTGGACTGATGACTTCTGTCTTGATCACCCCCGACGGAAAAACCATGGAAGCCGAAGCTGCTCACGGTACCGTTACCCGCCATTTCAGAGAATATCAGAAAGGTAATCCGACATCAACCAATCCGATAGCGTCGATTTTTGCCTGGACCAGAGGACTGGCACATCGTGGAAAACTCGATGGAAATCAAGAACTTATCCATTTTACCGAAAAATTGGAAAGGGCATGTATCGCAACAGTTGAGTCTGGAAAAATGACCAAAGATCTGGCGATTCTCATTCATGAAAAAGCCTTAAAGCCAGAACATTATCTGTATACAGAAGATTTTCTGAACGCCATAAACGAAGAACTGGCAAAACAATTAGCCCTGTAAACTAAACTTAGCACGAAATATATTATGTCAGACCTAAAACAAGCCCTCAGGGCAAAAATCGACGAATGGAGGCCAAGAACCAAAGCCCTTCTTGAAGAACATGGCAGTGTCGTTATCGACCAGATAAAGGTGAACCAGATTATCGGGGGTATGCGTGGGATAAAGTGTCTTGTTACCGACATTTCCTATCTTGACCCAAATGAAGGGATCCGCTACAGAGGCTATACCCTTACCGAAGTATTTGAAAAATTACCAAAAGGAAAAAATTCAGAAATGCCTTATGTTGAAGGACTTCTGTATTTGCTGCTCACCGGCGACATACCTAATCAGACACAAGTAAATGATCTGATTGATGAATTTTCGAAACGACGTATCTTACCTCGTTATGTGTACGAAGTAATCGATGCATGGCCATGCTGCAGCCACCCGATGGCGATGTTTTCTTCGGCCATTCTGGCCATGTCGCGTGAATCGTTTTTTGCTAAAAAATACAAGGCTGGAATCAATAAGAATGATTACTGGGATCCGATGTTCGAAGACGGTCTGAATCTACTCGCCAAATTACCCGAAATTGGTTCTTATATTTACGCAAAGCTCTACCGCGACGGAAAACGTATTGTAGGAAATCCTGATCTGGACCTTGGAGCCAACTTTGCCCATATGATGGGTAAACCTAAACCCTATGATGATGTTTCCAGAATGCATTTTATTATCCATGCTGACCACGAAAGCGGAAACGTAAGTGCACATACTGCTCATCTTGTAGGCAGCTCATTATCTGATGTTTATCTAAGTACTTCTGCCATGATCAACGGCCTAGCCGGACCATTACACGGTCTTGCAAACCAGGAAGTTCTACGCTGGTTGCAGGAAGTAATGGATAAAATGGGTGGTGAAGTCCCTACAGAAGAAGAAATGCGTCAGTTTGTATGGGATACACTCCGCGGAGGACATGTTGTTCCCGGTTTCGGACATGCTGTTTTGCGTAAAACCGACCCACGTTATATGATTCAGCGTGAATTCAGTCTGAAACATCTGGTTGATGATCCGATCTTTAAATATGTCGATCTTCTTTATCGCGTGGCTCCGGATGTTTTGAAAGAACACGGTAAAGCGAAAAACCCATGGCCAAACGTTGATGCCCAGTCGGGAGTTATTCAGTGGCATTATGGAGTTACAGAGTATGATTTTTACACCGTTCTTTTCGGAATTGGTCGCGCAATAGGCGTTGTGGCCAATCTGATCTGGGATCGTGCCCTGAATTATCCGCTTGAACGTCCGAAATCACTTACCACAGATATGCTCGAAGAAATGGTTGGTATACGCCAACAGAATCTTACCAAAGACATGCCTGACGAATAAATTTCAATTATCATATTACTCCAGCCTCCATAAACAGAGGTTGGAGTTTTTTTTTAATCATGGTACAAAATATTGTTTTTAAACTCCCTCCCCTGTCACGAGGCTATCACCTTGTAACAGAGCATATTTTTAAACAAATCGGGAAACTTCCCGATAACGGAATGTTGAATCTTTACATTTCTCATACCTCTGCCGGACTTACTGTGAATGAGAGTGCTGACGTCAGCGTTCGGATAGATCTTGAATACTTTCTGGATAAACTCGCTCCTGAACGGGACCCATTTTATTCACACACCTTGGAAGGAGATGATGATATGCCTGCCCATATCAAAGCATTTCTTACCGGTAGCTCTATCCAGATTCCGATCATCAACTCAAAACCAGCCCTGGGTACTTGGCAGGGCATCTACCTCTGCGAATTCAGAAACCGGATTCACCAACGTGAGGTAATCGCTACTATTATTACCTGATTCAGAATCAGTTATTGTCTGATTTTTCTACAAAAAACTGCAATCGAAAATTCTCACTGAAAGCGATCAGTTCAGGAAAAAAGGCAAAGAATACCTTTTCAAACTTCTTATGATGAACTTTGAGGTGTACAACCGCTCTCTCCATACCCGATTCAAAGCTTGAGCGACGCGACATTCCCCTGAAAACACGCTCCAGATCACGAAAATTCGCATAACCCACCAACCAGTTTTGCGCGTACATATATGGAAGAATACGTTTTGATCTGGGAGGAGAAATACGAAATCTTTTAATCAGAATAGCATACACTTTTGAAGCATAATCCGCCAGTTCAATCTCACTGAACTGATTCCAGTGAAGTGACAGATAATGATCAAAATAAATATCCAAAACTACTGCCGAGAACTTTCCAAATTCGGGTCTCAGATCGATAACTGCCTGCCGCACAAGCGGATGCTGATCAGTAAATGTATCAATATTTCGGTGTAGTAAAACACCTTGCCGGATCTTTTCAGAATATTGATCCAGCATTTTCCCTTTTATACTGTCGGCTACAAAATTGCCGAAAAGAATATCGTTATGATCTCCTGAAAGAAAGGCATGAGCAAGAAAATTCATCAGCAAGTTTAAGGCTGCGAACATACAAAAATTCGCTATTTCAACAGTGTTAACATATTACTAATTTAGAATCATTATGTATTTTCAGAAAGCCCCGCGGTCGAACGAACTTTGTTATTTTTGTAACAAGTATAATTCATCAGATTTCATAAAAAGAAAATATGCAAACACAATTGCTGTTAGGGGATGAAGCAATCGCGCAATCCGCAATCGATTCCGGTATTTCAGGAGTATATGCCTATCCGGGCACTCCTTCAACCGAGATCATGGAATATATTCAGGCATCTAAAGAAGCTAAACACCTTCATATCAGAGCCTTATGGTCAGCCAACGAAAAAACCGCCATGGAATCTGCCATCGGAATGTCATACGCAGGCAAACGAGCGCTTGTATGTATGAAACATGTGGGATTAAACGTTGCTGCCGATGCTTTTATCAACTCTGCCATCACTGGTGCAAATGGCGGACTGGTTGTAATTGCGGCTGATGATCCATCGATGCATTCATCACAGAACGAACAGGATTCACGTTTCTATGGTAAGTTTTCTTATCTGCCAATTTTGGAACCAACAAACCAGCAGGAAGCCTATGATATGATCCGTTATGGTTTCGATCTTTCAGAACAAATGCATATACCTGTTTTACTGAGAATTACAACCCGTTTGGCACATTCACGCAGCGGAGTTGTTACAAAAGCACTCAGAGCCCAAAACGAACTTAAGCTTCCGGAAAATCTCAGGCAATATGTGCTGCTTCCTGCAATCGCCAGGGTTCAGTACCGTGAATTACTCGCCAAACAAGATGGCCTTATGCAGGCTGCACGTGCATCTGGTTTTAACGAATTCAGGCCGGGAAGCAACAAAAAACTTGGGATCATCAGTTGTGGTCTGGCCTATAACTACCTGATGGAAAACTTTCAGGACCAGGAATTTAACCATCCATTATTGAAAATAGGCCAATATCCTGTTCCGGTTGATATGGTAAAACAAATCTATGATGCCAGTGATGCAATTCTGATACTCGAAGATGGCTATCCGATAATGGAAGAACTGATTCGTGGATACCTTAATAATGGTAAAACAATTCATGGAAGACTGGATGGTACTTTGCCGCGTGATGGTGAATTAACACCTAATATAATCGCCAAAGCACTTGGTTTTGAAGTACATAAAGGCAAAGATATACCGGCTTTCTTAAAAAACCGTCCTCCACGACTTTGCGATGGCTGTTCACACAATGATGCTTTCATCGCCCTGAACGAAGCCATTTTAGAATACGGCAAAGGCCGTGTATTCTCTGATATCGGATGTTATACGCTGAGCGCCCTTGAGCCTCTGGAATCTATCAACAGTTGCGTAGATATGGGTGCCAGCATCACAATGGCTATTGGTGCTGCCGATGCAGGACTTGTTCCTGCAGTTGCTGCTATCGGTGATTCAACCTTCACGCATTCCGGAATCACCGGACTGCTTGATGCAGTGAATAATCATTCTCCAATCACCGTTTTGATTCTGGATAATTCCACAACCGGAATGACCGGCGGACAAACTTCATCAGCCTGTGGAAAAGTCGAAGATATCTGTCGTGGTTTGGGTATTCCAGAAGAGCATATCAAAGTCATCAAACCTTTGAAGAAATATCACGAAGAAAACGTCAAGATCATGCAGGAAGAACTTGCTTATCAGGGTGTTTCGGTAATTATTCCACGACGGGAATGTATACAGACACTGAACCGTAGAATGCGGCAACAGGCAAAAATAAAAGCAATGGATATCTAAAAAAAAAGAAAATCAGAGCATTATGAAAAAAGATATCATTTTGGCAGGTGTTGGTGGTCAGGGAATCCTGAGCATCGCAGCCTGTATCGGCCTTGCCGCTATTGAAGAAGGATTGTTTCTGAAACAAGCCGAGGTGCATGGAATGAGTCAAAGGGGTGGCGCTGTTCAATCGCATCTTCGCTTATCGTCGGTGGAAATAGCTTCGGATCTGATTCCGGAGGGAAAAGCTGACATCATTCTTTCAGTCGAACCGATGGAATCACTGAGATATTTACCTATGTTATCCGCTGACGGACTGATTATTACAAGTATTAATCCTTTTGTCAACATCCCGACTTATCCTGAAATGGAAATCATTTTGCAGGAAATATGGAAACAATCGAGGTATTTCACACTGGATGCAGATGCGATCGCAAAAGAATGCGGATCGGTGAAGGCGGCCAATATGGTTATCCTTGGGGCAGCAGTGCCATTTCTTGGATTGAAACCACAAAGTATCGACAATGCTATACGTTCACTTTTCAAAAATAAGGGCGAGGATATGATCGAACTCAACCTGAAAGCGAAAAATGCCGGATTGCATTATGTAAATGCGAACCAGTAAAAGGAAATCGGGCAGAAATCCGCTGTCCTGAAAACCAGTCTAAAATTTTCCCTATTTTTGCCGGTATACAGCACTGACAAAGCATCACCATGGGTAGCTTGAAAAGGTGATGGAGGAAAAATGATGAGATATTTTCGTATTCTGCTCATAGTAAGCATATTACTATCTACTTTATTCTTTAACAGTTGTTTCAGGTCATCAAAACAAAATGTTGACAAAGAACCTCCTCGTGTTAATCTACCCAAGCTTTTGTACAATATCAACATCGATTCACTTGAAATAAGTGTCGGTTGGGTGCGAAACGGACAATTTCTATCGAACATTCTAGAATCGTATCGCGTTGACTATCAAACAATAGATATTCTTGCAACCAAATACCGCTACGTCTTTGATTCGAGAAAACTGAAGGCTGGCAATGCATATACCATGATGTTTAAACCAGGTAAACAACCCAAACCGCTTTATCTGGTGTATGAAATAAACGCAACAGATTATGCTATTTATAGTCTGGCAGATTCGATTTATGTTAAAATCGGACACAAAGAGTTGGAAAAACGAATTGAAAGTGCAAAAGGCGTAATTACTTCTTCCTTGTGGAATGCGATGGTGGATGGTGGTTATGATGCAAACCTCTCTGGAGCCTTATCAGAAATTTATGCTTGGACGATTGATTTCTTTGGCATTCAGCGCAACGATAGTTTTGAGATTATCTACGAAAGACATTATGTTGAAGGGAAACCGATCGGCTTCGGGAAAATTATTTCGGCAAGATTTACCCATTACGGAAAGGATATGTTTGCCTTTCGGTTTGAACAGGACGGTCAGGCTGATTACTTTGATGAAGCCGGACAAAGTCTGATGCGCGCTTTTTTGAAAGCACCTTTGAAATACAGCCGGATCAGTTCAACTTTCACCAACAGCCGTTATCATCCTGTTCTGAAAATATGCCGCCCACACCACGGAGTTGATTATGCTGCACCATCCGGAACACCAGTCTTCTCAATAGGTGAAGGTACAGTGGTAAAAAAAGGATTTCAGGCCGGTGGTGGTGGCAACTACCTGTATATCAAACATAATGGTGTTTATACAACTGCTTATATGCACCTGAAAGCGTTCGCCAAAGGGATTGGCAATGGTTCGAGAGTATCACAGGGTCAATTGATTGGTTATGTGGGAAGTACGGGCTTATCCACCGGACCGCACCTCGACTTCAGGGTATTCCGCAACAATACTCCCATCAACCCGCTTACCATGGAATCACCACCCGCCAAGCCGGTCGAAAAGAAATATCTCGAAAAATACCTGTTGGAAATCAGAGGACAACAGGAATTACTTGATTCCGTTCAAAATGGAAATACAGCAATTCTAAAACGATTTTCTGATTCAATCTTTCATGTAAAAGATAGTGTACCAGTATCAGATAACACTGCTCCTGCTCAGGCTGTTAAATAAACTGATGCAATTCTTTTGGTAATTAATCCATTTGACAGCAGATTTACCTACAGATTAGTTGACAGGATTCTAATTCGCTCGATCAGCGGAATCCATTTGCTTATCAAGTAATGATTCATTCGTGAATTCAGTGCAGTTTCTTCGGGATTCAGACCAAATTCATTCTGCTTTCAAATGACGTTCTATATTTCCAGAGATTTAATAAAACGAAGCAAGAACATAAAAAAAAGCGGTCTCCCTTTTCAGGAAGACCGCTTTCAGATATTAGATTCCTAAGATCATTTTCCAACTGTATCCCAGAACAATGGGGTGCTGAGTTCGTCACCGCCGATAGCAGAAGCTGCGGCAGTATAGTTGTCACCATTCAATGTCTGTTCAGCAATAGCATAAGTATGTCTGCGTGGAACATTTCCATTGGCTGATTCAGCCGGTGATGGAGGAAGGTTCAAAGCAGGGAAACCGAGTCTTCTCCATGAAGTCCAGCCCACAAAACCACGTACATAATAGGCAAGGTATGCCTGGGTTCCGATTTTCTGGGCCCAGTTGCCGGCAGCGGTAGCATAAGCAACATTTGATTGTGCAAGGTATGCATCAGCATCTGCGCTGACACCCCATGTATCAAATGATGAACGGATACCGTTTTCATACCAGGCTGCAGCTGATCCACCAACGCTCATGCCTTTTTCGGCAGCTTCGGCAAGATAGAATGCAAGTTCGGTATAATCAGCAAGTACCATCGGATATGTAGGTTCCTGAATGGGATCAGCAATGTGTGAGAACTGAGCAAACGGATTGCTTTCGCCATAGAGACCGCCAAGATAACTTCCATCTTCAATAGGAGTGAAATAAACTGATCTTCTTGGGTCGGTAAGTCCGTTCATCATATCTACAATGGTGTTGGCAGGTACAAAATCATGACGTCCACTCTGGATAAGATCCTGATAAAGAGGATTGGCATAACTTCCGCCAGGATAAGCATAGGATGCATGTTCGCCAGCAGCAAATGCGCCTGCATAAGCACCTTCGATAACTGGTTTAGCATAAGCCAAATCAACGTTTGAAACATTAATTGCAAGTTTCACCAACAAGGTATTACCTAATTTTTTCCACATGCTTACATCACCGGCAAGATACAAATCGTCGCCACCAAAACTACCATATCCGTCATTAAGACCATTTACAGCAGCCTGAGTTCTTTCGATCAGAGATTTGTAAATGGTATAGGCATCATCATACACCGGGTGAATGTTTTCGATATCCAGAGCTTCTGTATAAGGAACATCGCCAAAAGCATCAACAAGATCCTGATATACCATAGATTCAAAAATATCAAGAATGTACAATCTGTTTTGCTTTTCAGCTGTAGCTGCATCACCTGCAACAACTTCAGCGGTGATAATTTTCCTGGCATCATTTACGTCAGCGAGGATATCACGGTAATAGGTACGGAATAAAAGTGTACCGCAGTTACGGTTAACCACATCGTAGTTCGCTTCGTCGGTATAGGTGGTTTCTGTCCAGTACTGTGAAAAAAGTTTCCAGTTGTTGAGGTTCACATTTGTGCTTGCCGTCTGATCGACAAAAGCTTTCTGTGCATTGGCAAACAAGAACTGAGCAGGAACACTTACAGGACGCTTCTTGTCAGTGTTATAATCCTCAAAGTTCTTTGTACAGGATAAGCCTATCCCGACCAAAACCAATAATAAGATTAGATTTATCTTTTTCATATTTATCTGATTTTTTAGAATTGTAAATTAACACTGAAACCTACATTGCGGGTGCTCGGCATTACGCCTGACTGCCAACCCTGTACGTTACCCGAGCTCTGACTTGCTTCAGGATCAGCATGAGGAAGGTTCTTCATGAGAATCCAAAGGTTCGATCCAACAGCACTGAATGTTACACCTTGAATCCAGCCGGCTTTTGCGATTACGTTCTGAGGCAGAGAGTAAGAAATAACCAGTTCACGGAGTTTGAGGTAAGAAGCGTCATAAACAAAGGCTGAGTTCGGGTTTCTTGAATAACCCCAAACGCGGTAGTCACCACCTTCAACACGTTTTACATTAGGAGTTCCATCAGCCAAAACACCATCCAGCAATAAACCACCACTATTGGCAGCATATGTGCCATCTTCGTTCTGAACGACGGGGTCACGTACCGGGTTTCCAAGATCATTGTTTCCAACGGTTTCAGCATACAAACCAGTTGCCATACCATACCATAAGTCAAGTGAGAATACACTTCCCCCCTTCTGGTAATCAAGCAGGAAGCTTGCTGACCAGTTTTTGTAGCTGAATTTATTGTTCATACCGGCATTCCAGTCAGGATTGATGTTTCCGATAATTTTATCAGAAGTTCCTGTTCTGAGGTAATAACCATTGGCGCCAACTGTTTTTTCACCGTTTGTATAAACATAGTCAGTTCCAAAAATAGAACCATAAGGTTCACCAACACGTGCATTGATGGTAACACCACCCTGGAGGGATGCAATCTGAAGATTGGTAATCCCTTCTTCGAGTGATACAACTTTATTTACGTTTTTAGCAAAGTTGAAGTCAATATCCCATCTGAAATCTTTCTTCACAACAGGAGCACCACCCAATACGATTTCAATACCCTTGTTTTCAACTTCACCAGCATTTACAAACTTGGTTGAATAACCGGTTGCGGTTGAAACAGAAACAGGCATAATCTGATTAGTAGTGTTCATCTTGTAGATCGACATATCGAAACGCAGACGTTTCTGCATCATTACGAGTTCAACCCCTCCTTCAATACTGGCTGTATTTTCTGGTTCAAGATTCACATTATTTTTAACTGAAGGCAATGAGTAGAGGGCTGTTCCAACTGTTCCATTGAATGTATAGGTATCATTGATAGAACCCCATGGAGCGTCATTACCAACTGATGCATAACCAATAAAGAATTTACCAGACTGCAACCAATCCTGTTTCACGTTTTCTGAGAATAACCAACTACCTGAAACCGAAGGATAGATATACGCATTTTTGTCAGCAGGTAAAGTAGATGACTGGTCACGACGAACAGTAGCGTCTAAGAACAGGAAATTATGATAACCGAGTGATGCACTGGCGAAAATACCATTCACACCAGTTTCGGTTAATTTTTCTTCCGGAGCCTGCATTGGGTTTACTGAATTGCTTAAGGCATATAATCCAGGAACGATCAAACCACCATCGGTTGAAGCATAGGTCTGATCTGATTTATTTC
The DNA here is from genome assembly GCA_964627945.1 of uncultured Lentimicrobiaceae bacterium. Classification (GTDB taxonomy): domain Bacteria; phylum Bacteroidota; class Bacteroidia; order Bacteroidales; family F082; genus CAJBPB01. The sequence continues at coordinate 18,066 of CAZVKW010000007.1, read as the reverse complement.
TGCGGATGTTTGTTCCTACAAAGGCATTCAGGTTGAGGTCTTCGCCAAACTGTTTGTAAAAGCGCAGCATAAGGTCAGCATTAGATTCCATTGCACTGCGGTTAAATCGTGAGTAACCTGAAGTTACGTCAGGACGTCCAACGCCAAATTCGCCTGAACCGGATCCAACTGCTTTACGTTCTTCCTGAAGCTCGCTGTAAGTATCCATTGAGAAACGTCCCATCAAACTTAAATAACTGTTGATTTTCCAGTCAGCCTGTAAATAACCAATCACGCGGTCACGTTCGTCTGTTTCATAATTTTGATAACGTACCCAATATGGATTGTCCCAATATGCAGGAGCAAGATCAGTCGGACTGTTTGGATTCCAGGTTACGTTTCTGTTGGTAAGATCATACAGGGTTTCCTGCATTTTATAGTCAACATTAATCTGCATCCACTGACGGAATGAAGAAACGATATTGTCACTATAACCAGTTGAGTTACGTCCTAAACCATTGGTATTAACATAGTTAACTGATGCTGTTACCTTAACATCTTTCATAACATCATAGGTAGTCGTAAACAGAACGTTGTTACGTTTCAGATGACTGTTAGGCATAATACCCTTTTGATCCATATTGGTATATGACAAACGGAATGTACCATTATCGCTTGCACCAGTAACTTCAACACTATTGGTTAAAGAAAGAGAATTTTTGAAGAAATATGAAGGGCCGTTTTCACCAGCAACCCAAGGGGTTTTCTTCATATAATTCGGCGAAGCCGGGTCATAAGAATCCCATTGATACAATGTGATATTCGGATCGAATTTCTGACCAACAGAGGCATCTTCGTATGTTGGAACTGTATAGTCATTCACACCGTCACCATCAACATCATAGTAGTTTTCAAATCCCGGATAATCGCTTTCGCTGTAATAGAACTGACCATAACCGGCACCGTATTCCTGCTGGTATTTAGGGAAAGTGCTTTTATCAACAAATCCGGTAGTAACGTTTGAATTGATAGCAACACCGATACCTTTTTTACTACCAGCTTTTTTCGTGCCTTTTTTGGTTGTAATAATGATTACACCATTGGCAGCGCGGGCTCCATAAAGAGCAGTAGCAGCAGCACCTTTCAGTACGCTCATCGACTCAATATCGTTCGGATTGATATCCGAAGCAGCATTACCGTAGTCATAACCATTACGTCCTGAAATCTGACCAGCATTATTTGTATTGTCATTGTTGATCGGCACACCGTCAACGATAAACAAAGCCTGGTTATTCTGGGTCAGTGATGAAGAACCGCGGATAACAACGTTGGTAGAACCACCCATGTTATTGTTGGCTTTCACGGTAACACCAGCTGAACGTCCTGACAGAGAATTAATGAAGTTATCGGATTTTACGGCATTCAGTTCCGATCCGCTGATTTCCTGTGTTGCATAACCCAGGGACTTTTTCTCGCGGGAGATACCCAAAGCCGTTACCACAACCTCGTCAATCTGAAAGACATCGGGATCAAGGGTAACATTAATCGTTTTTTGATCGCCGAGCGGAACTTCTTTTGTTACCATACCAACAAAAGAAAACAACAGAGCTTTGTGCTCAGGGAGTACCGATAAGGAATAATTCCCGTCGATGTCTGTAGTGGTGCCAATTTGTGTTCCTTTGACCACAACAGATACGCCGGGCATACCCAGACCGTCCTGCGAGCTGGTTACCTTTCCGGAGAAGGTTCTCGACTGCGCCAGTGCGAAATTCATACCTGCAAACAGCAAGAACACTAACAAAAGCGTACTTTTTCTCATAATGATGAATTTTGGTTAGTGAATTGATTAAACATTTGTTAATAGGACAAAATTTTGGTTAAAACATGTTAAATAACACTGCAAGATAGAAACAACTTCATTCAAATGTAAAGTTTAAT
>CAZVKW010000007.1:9657-16049 GCA_964627945.1 uncultured Lentimicrobiaceae bacterium | reverse complement strand
GAAAAGCGCTGCTTCAACAACAAATTTGTCCGAAAGAATATAGTCGCGTGAAATGAGCTGATATCCCAAAAGTAAAACTGCTGAAAATCCATATAAAAACGGCCCAATATTGCGTTTGGCAAGCATGAAAATCAGTCCGGTAACAACACCGGCATTCATCAGAAAACCCGCGACCAGTATAAGAATAGTCTCAAAACCACTCGTTTCTGCATCAGGTCTGTACAAAACAATGAATTCAGTAATGAAATCCTTAAATAACAAACTAAGAAAAAACAGGAAGGTATACACCGTATAATAAACAAGTCCGAAAACACAGGCCAAACGAAGCATTAAGCTCAAGGGCGGCCTGAATTTTCGGATTTTCTGTACTATATCGGATACTATGTCGTCCTGCATTATTTCATCTGATTAAAATACCGGAAATAAATCAATACAAATGTGCCGGTAAAAACGAGGTCAAATGCCGGGAATACACCGGATGGACGGTAAATATAAACGGATGATACTATGAGCATTAATATTTGAGAAATCGTATAGATATGAAATCCAATACGTTTCATCAACCATAATTGAATAACGCCCTGAAAAGCCATCAACTGAAGCAATCCTGTCCAGAGAAAATAGCTTCGCCCGATTCCCTGTATCATTGTCATATCAAAACCCATTTCCTTGTAAACTCCGCTCTCGATAATCTGAATGACCTGAGCGTGAAAAAGGAAAAAGAAAATATTACTCACAGCACTCAGACCCGCTCCGATAAAACTCAGAATACAGACCACTGTAAGTCCTTGCGGACGTCCGCTTTGTTCAGGGATTTGAGGAAATTCTGTTTCTTCTGCCATATTCGTCTACCCAAGTTTTCCAATCAGCTTTTCCACTTCTTCCAGAATTTCAGCACTTTTAACAAGAGCTTTCATTGCATTATGGTCATTGTAGAGTGGACGGTCAATTTCCAGAAAGTCAACATAACGGCGAATCACTTCATGGGCTTTGCTTGTCCCCTGACCAAATTTATATTCCCTGAAATCAAGTGCCTGAGCAGCGGCCATCAATTCAATTCCGATAATTCCGTAAGCATTATCAAGGATCTGGTTGTTTTTCAAAGCAGTATTCATTCCCATCGAAACAAAATCTTCCTGATCGGCTGCTGCCGGAATTGATTGAATGCTGGCCGGAGCCGATAAAATTCTTTGTTCAACTATCTGCATATCAGCTGTATACTGTGAAAGCATCAATCCTGAAAACATGCCGGCTCCTTTCGTAAGGAAGGCTGGCAATCCAACGCTTAAGGCCGGATTATTCAATCGGTTCATGCGTCGTTCCGACAAAACACAAACCATTGTAACAGCGATTCCGGCCATATCCATTGGAAGTGAAACAGGTGTTCCCTGGAAATTGGCTCCTGAAAGCTGAATATTTTCTTCCGGGAAGAAAATAGGATTGTCTCCTACCCCATTCAATTCGATCTCAACCTGCGAACGAGCCCAGCCAAGTGCATCGTGTGCAGCACCAATCACTTGTGGTGTCGAACGCATGCTGTATGCATCCTGAACTTTGCTTTTCACTTTTTCTTCGGCCAGATCGCCTCCTTTTATCATAGCATTGATCGCTGCTGCACTTCTAACAGCACCTTTGAATCCGCGTACTTCATGTATTTTCGGCGCGTAGGGTTTCATATTGGCTTTTAAGGCTTCGAGCGACATAGCGGCGGCTATTTCGGCCTGTTTCATCAGTTTATCTGCATCGTGCAGAAAAATTGCACTCATGGCTGTCAACACATTCGAACCATTGATGGTGGCCAGCCCGTCGCGGGCTTTCAATCCCGGAACAGGAATACCTGCACGATCAAGTGCTTCTTTACCTTCGAGCAATTCTCCTTTGTAATAAGCTTTTCCCTCTCCCATCATCAGCAACGCAATCTGCGACATCGGGGCAAGATCGCCTGAAGCGCCAACACTGCCTTTCTGACAAACAAAAGGAGTAACACCCCGATTCAACATCTCGACAAGTGTTTGTGTGATTTCAATCCGGTTGCCTGAATTTCCGTGTGCATGAACATTGATGCGTCCCAGCATAGCGCCACGAACATGCTCGAGTGGCATTGCATCGCCAATACCGGCGGCATGATTGTAAATCAGATATTTCTGGAAATCCTTTACCTGATCATCGGTCAGTACGACCTCCGAAAACTCGCCGATTCCGGTATTTACACCATACATGATCTCGCCCGCAACAATCTTACGTTCAAGCATTTCACGGCATTTGTTAATCCTGTTTACTGCATCGGGATGCAATTCAACTTTCTTTCCATGGCGGGCAACATCCACAACATCGTGAATGCTCAGTTGCGACCCTGTGATAATCAGACTCATGACTTAGTTTTTTTTGGGTGAAGGGATTTTTGTGCTAAGTTACAGATATTTTTATGTGGAAATGAGGAAGAACGTCTTGAATTGTTAAAAAAACGACAGAACAATTTTACTTCCATTCATAATTTAATTGGGTAATTTCGCAACAAAAATAAAGATGGAAACCACGCTAAGTCTGACAACAGTCAACGAATCTATCAAAGATTCCCAGGCATTGCTCATATATTTCTACAGTGATCAATGTGCTCCCTGTATCAGTCTGCGTCCAAAAGTTGAACAACTCTTAAAGGAAGATTATCCTGAAATGAAGTTACAACTAATTAATTCACAAATTTTTCCGGAAATTACAGCTTCATTCAGCGTATTTGCCTTTCCTACACTCATCTTGTTTTTTGAAGGCAGAGAGCAGCAGCGTTTCAGCAAATATGTATCAATTCAGCAATTGCATGAAACCATCGGCCGACCATATTCACTTATTTTTGATGCAGAATCCTGATTCAGAAAGTAGATAAGCTGAGCATCAAATCATTGATTTTCATTAAATTCCTTCGATCAAGGCATCCGGAATATTCAGCGGAATCGTTCTGAGAAACTGCACTGATTTTTCGATATAAGGATACATGATCACATCATTTTCGATGAACGGAACATTTTTACGATAATGCATCACAAATTCCTCGATAAATGATGAAGATTTTGCTGGACGGCGAAACTCAAGTGCCTGTGCTGCATTGAAAAGCTCAATGGCCAGAATCCGTTCCAGATTGTAAACCACCCTTAGTGTCTTTGTTGCGGCATTGGCTCCCATACTCACATGATCTTCCTGTCCCTGAGACGATTCGATGGTATCTACCGATGCTGGCGTACATAACTGCTTGTTCTGGCTAACCAGACTTGCAGACGTATATTGGGGAATCATGAATCCGGAATTCAGTCCGGGCTCGGCAACAAGAAACGCCGGCAATCCTCTTTTACCATGCAACAACTGATACGTTCTGCGTTCTGCTATGCTACCCCATTCAGCCACCGCTATCGCAAGATTATCCAGAGCAAGAGCAAGTGGTTGTCCGTGAAAATTACCGCCTGAAATAATTAAATCTTCATCCGGGAAAATCGTTGGATTATCGGTAACGGCATTGATCTCATTACTAAAAACATAGGCCACATAATTGACCGAATCCTTGGAAGCACCATGTACCTGCGGAATACAACGGAATGAATATGGGTCTTGAACATGTTTCTTTGGGCGACCGATTAACTCACTACCTTCCAGTATTTTACGAATCCGTTCCGCGGTTGCAATCTGACCTTTGTGATGCCTGATGCGGTGAACAACATCATAAAAAGGCTCAATCCTGCCATCAAAAGCCTCGAGTGAGATCGCTGAAATCACATCTGCAAGCATGGATAAACGGAAGGTTTTTAGGAGAGAATACACCCCAAAAGCGCTCATAAACTGCGTTCCATTGAGCAGAGCCAAACCTTCTTTCGACTGTAAATCAATAGGTTTCCAACCCAACTCTGCATATACATCTTCAGTTTTCCGCTGTTCACCCCGGAAATACACCTCACCCATTCCTATGATTGGAAGTGACATATGTGCCAATGGTGACAGGTCTCCCGACGCACCAAGACTTCCCATTTCATAGACAACAGGAAGTATATCATGATTAAAAAAATCGATCAGCCGCTGAACGGTTTGTATCTGAACACCTGAATGTCCGTATGACAAACTCTGGATTTTGAGCAGTAACATCAGCCTGATAATTTCCTTTTGAACCGGGCTTCCGGTACCACATGCATGCGACATCACCAGGTTTTTCTGAAGTGTTCCAAGGTCTTTCGCCGGAATAGTGGTATCGCATAGCGAGCCAAATCCGGTGGTAATCCCGTAAATGGGAGCTTCATTCAGCTCGATTTTGCGGTCAAGATATTCGCGGCAGCGAATGATACTTTTTGTTGATTCTTCTGAAAGCTGTATCTGATAATTTTCGTTGAGAATATCAAAAACCCGCTGAAAAGTAAGCTTGGCTGAACTGATTTGATGAACCTTCATTGTAGCAATGTAAAATGTTGATTATGAGTAATCAGGTAGGAATCCTGAAAATAAAACGTATAAATAAATGACGATTACAGTCCTGCCAGACGACTGACCATCTCAACTAAACCGGAAGCAGGAACCGTATGCTGTGTACCTGAAAGCATCTCCTTAACCTGAAAAACTCCAGCTGAAACTTCTGATTCACCAGCAATTACAACGACAGGAATCCCTTTCTGATCAGCATAACGGATCTGTTTTTTCATTTTATCCTGATCAGGAAATATTTCGGTATTTATACCTGAACGCCGCATTTGCTGCACAAAAGGCAGGCAGTATTTCTCTTCCGCTGCTCCAAAATTGACAAACAAAACAAATGTAGTATCTCCGCTTGCAGTAGGAAAAAGATTTTTCTCAAGCATCACATCATATATGCGGTCGGCACCGAAACTGATTCCGACACCCGAAACACCGGGCATCCCAAAAATTCCGGTCAGATCGTCATAACGACCACCTCCACAGATACTTCCCATGGCAGCATCCTGGGCTTTTACTTCAAAAATGGCCCCTGTATAATAATTTAGTCCACGGGCAAGGGTAAGATCAAGCTCAAAATCAAGGTTGAGATCAAACTGTTCAAGGTAATCGAATAAAACTGCAGCTTCTTCTATTCCTTTCAGTCCGATTTCACTGTACTTCAGAATGTTTCTCAGACTTTCAAATTTCTCTTTATAGGAGCCTTTCATAAAAAGAACCGGTTGAAGTAACTCAATGGCTTTTCCATCAAGACCTTTTTCGGTCAATTCCTTATTTACCAGCTCAATACCAATCTTATCCAATTTGTCAATCGCGACAGTGATGTCAGTTATCCGGTCAGATGCTCCAATGTATTCTGCAATTCCAGTCAGGATTTTCCGGTTGTTGATTTTAACCAAAACCTTGATTCCCAATTTTTTGAACACATCATCAACAATCTGTACCAGTTCAGCTTCGTTGAGCAATGAATCACTGCCAACGACATCAACATCGCATTGATAAAACTCACGGTAACGACCTTTCTGAGGCCTGTCGGCACGCCAGACGGGTTGCATCTGGTAGCGTTTGAACGGAAAAACAATGTCGTTTCTATATTGAACCACAAAACGGGCAAATGGAACTGTCAAATCATAGCGCAATCCTTTTTCACTTATCTGAAGTGCAAGTTTCTGTGATTGAATAGATTCAGGATTTTGAACATCCACTCCCGAAAGAAAATCGCCTGAATTGAGCACCTTAAACAAAAGTTTATCCCCTTCTTCGCCATACTTACCCAAGAGCGTTGACAGATTTTCCATGGCAGGTGTTTCGATCGGAAGATAACCGAATCGCTTGAAAACCGATTTGATGGTATCGAAAATATAATTCCTCCGAACCATGGTTGCGGGATCGAAATCGCGGGTTCCCTTGGGGATTGCAGGTTTCTGAGCCATCGTGAATGTGTGTTTTAGGACGTCAAAGGTACAAAAAGCAGCTTAAACGAGCTTCAGCCTGTCGATGACCGATTGTAAAAAAGCCTCACATGCTGGCTCACCTTCGCGTGGCGCCCAGGAAGCAAAATTTTTGTCATTGATCACAACATAGGGTCCGTTTTTCACTTCATAGGCTACAGAACCGGGCTCAAGTGAAACAATAGAGTGCCAGGTCCGTGGCGGAATTTCACATGCATAGTTTCCTTTGCTGAAATCCAAAACAATATGATCAATAATATCGCCCGTTTCATTGTATTCAACTACAGCAAAGCGACCGCGAAGGCAATAAAAAACTTCTGTTTTATCCGGATTTTCGTGTTTATGGGGTTGAATATAAGTCCCGGGTTCCATGGCGTTCAGCATACGCTGCAACAAGTCATCGAGTTGAGGATGAAAATTGTAATTCATTCTCTTTCTGGGAGATACTTTTGCCAGGTCGGAAGTTTTCTGTATAAACTGATCATCGATTTTTATCAT
>CAZVKW010000007.1:6235-9557 GCA_964627945.1 uncultured Lentimicrobiaceae bacterium | reverse complement strand
GCGATTATCGCCAACTGCGGCGGACTTCTTACTCCGCTGGGCGATCCGCCACTCTTCCTTTTGTATCTGAAAGGGGTTTCATTCACCTGGTTTCTGAGTCTGGGCCGCGAATGGGCTGTTGTGAACGGCCTTTTACTGATGATCTATTTCGTTTTCGATACCTACTATTACAAGAAAGAATCTACCAAAGACATTATACGTGATAATACTGATATTCAGCCAATTAAAATAGCAGGAAGTTTCAATTTCTTCTTTTTGATCGGGATTGTTTTGTCGGTTGCCTTTATCAATTCAAATTATATTCCGGCCATCTCCACGAACCGCTCTCTGGCTTTTCTGCGAGAAGCTGCCATGCTGCTTTTTGCTTTGCTTTCGCTTGGACTTACCTCAAAAACACTCAGAAAAGCTAATAATTTTACATGGAGTCCGATCAATGAAGTGGCTGTACTTTTTCTCGGAATCTTCATCACCATGGTTCCGACACTGATCTATCTGCAGGCAAATGCAGCCTCGCTTGGATTGAAGACACCTGCAGCATTTTATTACGCAGCCGGAAGTCTGAGTTCTTTCCTTGATAATGCCCCGACTGCCTTGGCTTTTTATGAAGTAGCGAAAGGAATGCTCGGTTCATTCTCTGATTCAGTCCTTGTGGGTGGAATTCCTGAAACGCTTCTAACCGCCATTTCTGCCGGAGCTGTATTATTTGGATCAATGTCGTATATCGGAAATGGTCCGAATTTCATGGTAAAAGCCATCGCAGAAGAAAACAAGATTACCATGCCGAGCTTTTTTGGCTATATGTTTCGGTTTTCGCTCATCATTTTGCTTCCGGTTTATATCATTGCGCAGCTACTTTTCATTTGAGCTTGGCTCTCTGAAAAGAAAATGTCTTCATAATCATTTGTCAATCTGTTATTTGATAAATCTGATTATTTTTGTCTGAATACCGTTAAAAAATCAGAAATCATTAACCAAGTTTTAGTTTTATGGAGCATGCAGTTCAGGAGATGATTCCGCTATGGGCTTCGACGCCTTTCCTGTTGATTTTAATGTTCATCGCAGTTGGTCCTTTGCTTTTTCACCATTGGTGGGAAAACAACAACAACAAACTCCTTGTATCAATAGCACTTGGAGTTCCGGCTACTTTATATATGATATTCAATGGGTTAACAACTGATTTGATCCATCAGATGCTTTTTGATTATATCCCGTTTATCATTCTGCTTGGTTCACTTTTTGTAATAACCGGCGGTATTCAACTCAAAGGAGATATCGTTGCCAAACCTATCACAAACACCATTTTTATGGGAATCGGGGCTTTGTTGGCTTCTTTTATGGGAACAACAGGTGCGGCAATGCTCCTGATCCGGCCTATTATAAATACAAACGCTGAACGAAAATTCAAAACGCATACAATTCTTTTTTTTATTGCCATTGTGGCCAATTGTGGCGGAATGCTAACTCCTCTTGGTGATCCGCCATTGTTTTTGCTTTATCTGCGTGGGGCACCCTTTTCATGGTTTTTCACCCTTACAAAAGAGTGGATTTTCGTAAACGGAATCCTGTTGTTGATTTACTACTTTTTTGATCAATATTATCACAAAAAAGAAACCGCAAGCGTTATCAGAAAGGACGAGAAAGTGAGAGTTAAGATTTCTTTATCAGGCACTTACAACTTTATTTTCCTGATTGGTGTTGTTCTTTCAGTAGCATTTCTGAATGGAAATTATATACATGCCATACACGACAATCACTACATTTCTTTTATCCGTGAAGGAGCAATGCTGATTTGTGCCGGACTTTCGATATACTTCACTCCAAAGTCATTGAGAATCAGTAACAAATTTACATGGGGACCTATAATTGAAGTTGCTTTCCTGTTCCTTGGAATCTTTATTACCATGGTTCCTACGCTTATCTATCTGAAACAAAACGCGCACACTTTGGGAATCGACTCAGCAACTGCATTTTATTATGCAACAGGAGGATTGAGTGCATTTCTGGATAATGCACCAACAGCACTTTCATTTCACAATCTGGCAAGCGGAATTGCAGATAATTTCCCCGGCTCAAGTCTTGTGGCTGGTGTTCCCGAAGAATTTTTAACTGCCATCAGTCTGGGAGCTGTATTTTTTGGAGCTATGACCTATATCGGTAACGGTCCGAATTTCATGGTGAAAGCCATCGCCGAGGAAAATAAAATCACGATGCCGGGTTTTTTCGAATATATGGTAAAATTCTCGCTGATTATTTTGTTACCAGTGTATATCCTTGCGCAAATATTGTTTATCTGAAGACTGAATTACAGATATTTACGTTCAATTTCAGTTCGATTATCCATCATCAAACGCAATAATTGAAACTGGTTTTTTGCCCGCATTAGATTATGATCCGGATATCGAATCTGATAATAGCGATCGTTGTTCAGAAAATCACCTAAAAACCTGATAGCCTGCATATAAACCAAGACAAGTCCGGCAAAATACAATCTTTTGCTTTCCTCAGGCAACATAACATCTTCCATTGCTTTCTTGTAACCTTGCAGGATGGCAGCAACAAATTCTTCACGGAAATCAATTTTTGAAATATCTGTTTCATCTTCCGATGCGCTGCTCGTGAGTGTGCGAAGCATATCGCCCATATCAGAAATCACTGTTCCGGGCATCAGGGTATCAAAGTCGATGATTCCCAATGGTTTACCGCTTGTTTTTGAAAAAAGGATATTGCCAATTTTTGCATCGTGATGAAAAATCCGAACAGGCAGCAGATTGTTGTCGAAAATGTATCTGTATTCCTTCACAATCGATTCAAAATCTGATAGTTGATGTAACATATCAGCTGACTGATTCAATCGTCCTTCCGAAGCCGATTTTACTGCTTCCTGAAACTGCATTTCACGGAAAATCAAATTGTGAAAACCAGGAAGAATGTCATGAAACTTACTCGCATCTGCTTTCGATAAGTGTGAAGCAAATTGTCCGAACATGAAGGCTGTAAGATAGGCTTCTTCAGGATTAGAGACGGTTTCGAGGGTTTTGCTATCGCGAACAAAGGCGGTTAATCGCCATACCTTGCTGTTTTTATCTGTATAAAAATCCTGCTGATCAATCGTTTGTATGAAATGAATCATCGGATAAGCGGGTGCATCAAGCTGTAAAAAATCGTACGCCAGTTTCCAGTTTGTGGCAATTTTTTGTGGCTGTGTAAATATGGAAGTATTGATTTTCTGCAGGATGAATTCCGGTTCGGATGCATTCTTCCGCTTCAGACCAAAAGTTGAATTGATGTTGCCTTTTCCGAAAGCTTCACATTCGAAATCGGT
>CAZVKW010000007.1:0-6135 GCA_964627945.1 uncultured Lentimicrobiaceae bacterium | reverse complement strand
TTTCAGAAAAGTTTGAAACATCCCTTCAAGCCGTTCAAAAATACTTGATTTGAAACCCCAGCAATTCATCGAAACTGGTGTTTCCGGAGCGAGCAAAACTGGTGAACGATCACCGTAGTCATATATATTCCCGTCTTCGTGCTGCTTTATTTTAACCAGCTCATAAATATTGGAAAGCTTTCCTCTCAGATTTGTTGAGCAAACTGCCCTGCTCACGCTTCCATGTTCAGAAAGTGTCTGATCGAGTCGGTAAGAAATTAATGCATATAACTGATTATCATCGCTTTGCTCTAATTGCTGCGAACAAAGATCGAGCGCTTTTCTGCCGTAAAAATCGTCGGCATTAATCACCACAAAAGGTCCGTTAATGGCCTTCGATGCAGAAAGCAAAGCCTGACCAGTTCCCCAGGGCTTCTGGCGGCTGACAGTCTGATTTGTTCCCGGAAGCAGAACTTCAGAATGTTGAACAACCGTTTCAAAACCGATTTTACCATGCAGCTTTTCGGCAAAAAGATCATTGAACTCATCCTGCGTTTCTTTACGCACAACAATCACAACTTTTTCGAAACCAAGCCGGATCGCATCAAAAATGGCATAATCCATCAGTCTTTCACCCGACGGGCCAAAGGGTTCAAGTTGTTTGGCACCTCCAAAGCGACTGCCAATTCCGGCTGCCATAATTACAAGTGAAGATTTTGTCATGGTTTAATAAGTATTGTCGAGGGCGAAATTCTGAACATTGCTTTTCCATTTTCCATTTGTAAAATCGGGCATTTCAACCGGAACATAGCCTTTTGCAATGGAAATCTCTGATAATGGGGTAATTACACTCCATACCGCTGAGTCATATACACTGATCGGGGAAGCTTCATTCCTTTTGATCGATTCGATAAAGGCATTGATCACAAAGAAATCCATTCCGCCATGACCGGCTCCTTTGGCATCTTCGCTATAACGCTGCCAGAGCGGATGGTCAAATTTGTCGAACAGATGCGCAGCTTCTTCCCAACGATGAGGCTCACTCAGCTTTTCAACGTAAAGTGATTTGTTAATATCCATCCATAAACCTTTTGTTCCCTGTACCCTGAAGCCGAGTGAATAAGGTCTTGGAAGGTTTGTATCATGCTGTAAAAGAACTGTTTCTCCATTGACTGTGCTGATCATGGTCGTGACTACATCGCCCAGTTTGAAATCAATTTTCGCATTCGGATGATCAGGGCCGCCTTTATCAACAATATAATTGTGCAGTCCGCGTGATTTGGAAGCCATCGAAACAAGGCTCGTGAAACGGTTACCTGCGTGAATATCAAGCATTTTTGATACCGGACCTATCCCATGAGTGGGATACAAATCACCATTACGTGTTACGCTATGCTGGGTGCGCCATTGTGCTTCAGAAAATCCTTTTTCACCAAATTCAACACCACCACCATAAGGCTGTTTGCCGTCGTTAAATTTCACTTCGCGCAGATCGTGCTGATAACCCGCCTGCATATGGATCAATTCGCCAAAAATCCCACCTCGAATCATATTTAAAACAGCCATCACATCGCGCCGGTAACACACATTTTCGAGCATCATATAGCGCATTCCGCTCTTTTCTGATTTTTTCACAATGTTCCAGTGTTCATCCACAGTTGTTCCCATAACAACTTCACAACCAACATGTTTACCAGCATCCATGGCATCCATCGCCATCTCATAATGGCATTCCCAAGGGGTAGAAATAATCACTGCATCAATATCCTTGCGGTCGAGAAGTTCTCGGTAGCCGTATTTTCCATTGTTGAAAACCTCAGGTAGCGGCTTTGTTGAATCCTGATACATTTTGAGCGCATCATCAATCATAATCTGTTGGATGTCGCAGATAGCTGGTACTTCCACATCATCGCGCTGAAGCAGAAGCTCGAGATGATTTTGTCCGCGCAAGCCAACGCCAATCATTCCAATCCTGAGTTTTGAATTCGGACTGCCAAATACGACTTTCGATGGTAAAATAGTGGCCGCTGTCCCTGCCATGGCCGTCATCTTAATAAATGTTCCTCTGGAAATTGGTTCCATTATATTGTTTTTATTTCTTATAGAAAATTTTTCCTACCCGATTGATATGATCAATAAACTCAGGATGAGTGAGTTCCGGAAAATTGACCAAATCGATAAAAAAAGGCAAATTGCTATTATCGAATTCTCTTTTGATCTGTATAAACAAAGAATGATCAACACCTGTGTTCATGATGGCAAGATCTATATCGCTTCCAGAATGAAAGGTGTTTTTTGCTCGGCTACCGAAAATATAAACGAGTGTTACCAATGGATATTCAATAAAAACATTCCGGATAGTTTGTGTGTCCCGATGGCTAAGCCCAAATGAATCCTGATCAATCTTATTCATGTCATTACCAATACCTTAATTTTGGGTACTTTCGGAAAGAAAAAACAGAAATAGCTTTTCAATTGCCGGAAAAATTTCATTTCTGAGAATTTTCTCCGACTTTTCGAACATCTCACCGCTATAATCGTGTGACATATCATTGCGGATATCCAGGCCATCAATCAATATTTGCGCAAAATCGATCAATCTTGCCTGCTGAGCCTGCCTGAATGTATCCTTTGGCGAGGGTTTGAAAACAAAGCCTTTCTCTTCAAGGTAATCTTTCATCACTTTCCAGGAAAGGTCAATGGTAAATTCGAACCTTTGAATAAGACCATTTCTCTCAAGTTCATTCAAATCTTCGCGTGAAATTGCTTCCTTTAATTTAGTGAAAGCCATTTCGAAATTCTGAAATCGTTGTTTCCACCGTATGTCTCTGTTTTCCATAACACTAATTAATGGTTTACATCAGTTTTTTGTAGCGAATCCGGGTCGGACCGGCATCTCCCAGACGTTTATGTTTGTTTTCCTCGTATTCGGAATAGCTTCCTTCAAAATAATAGACCTGTGAATTGCCTTCAAAAGCCAGAATATGCGTTGCTACGCGGTCGAGGAACCATCGATCGTGCGAGATAATGACTGCACAACCGGCAAAATTCTCAATGCCTTCTTCCAGAGCACGTAAAGTATTGATATCGATATCGTTGGTAGGCTCATCAAGGAGCAATACGTTAGCCTCCTGTTTAAGTGTCAACGCCAGATGAAGCCTGTTTCTTTCTCCACCTGAAAGGATTCCGGCCTTTTTGCTCTGATCGGTACCACTGAAATTGAAACGCGATACATATGCCCGCGAGTTCATGGACCTGTTTCCGAGTTTAATTTCATCGTGTCCGCCCGAAATGATTTCGTAAACCGATTTCTCGGGATCAATCTCAGCATGCGATTGGTCGATATAGCCAATTCTGACGGTTTCACCCAGTTCAAACTGACCTGAATCGGGCGTTTCAAGACCCATAATCAGTCGGAAAAGTGTCGTTTTTCCGGCGCCATTGGGGCCAATAATACCCACAATTCCGGCAGGTGGAAGACTGAAGTTCAGGTTTTCAAACAAAAGCTTGTCACCAAATGCTTTTGTAACATTTTGAAATTCAACTACTTTATTTCCAAGTCGCGGACCATTCGGAATGAAAAGTTCAAGTTTCTCTTCTTTCTGTTTGGTGTCTTCGCTCATCATTTTATCGTAATTCGACAACCTGGCCTTTGACTTCGCATGACGGGCCTTCGCTCCCATCCGAACCCATTCCAGCTCCCTTTCGAGGGTTTTGCGGCGTTTGCTTTCGGTTTTTTCCTCCATCTCCATGCGCTTGGTTTTCTGATCAAGCCATGAAGAATAATTACCTTTCCACGGAATTCCTTCGCCACGATCGAGTTCGAGAATCCAACCTGCGGCATGATCCAGAAAATAACGGTCATGGGTTACGGCGATAACGGTTCCCTTGTATTGCTGCAAATGTAGTTCGAGCCATTCAACTGACTCAGCATCGAGGTGGTTGGTGGGCTCATCCAAAAGCAGAATATCGGGTTCGCTTAACAAAAGGCGACATAATGCCACACGACGGCGTTCACCTCCCGAAAGGTTCTTAATCGGAGCATCCCCATCCGGACAACGCAAGGCATCCATGGCTCTTTCGAGCTTGGAATCAAGCTCCCAGGCATCTTTCTGTTCAATAAGTTCGGTGAGCCTGCCCTGCTCATCGATGAGTTTTGTCATTTCGTCGTCGCTCATCGGCTCCATAAAGCGGTTGTTCACTTCATCATAAGCCTTCAGAATATCCACGATTTCCTGAACGCCTTCTTCAACCACTTGTTTTACCGTTTTGTTATCGTCCAGATCTGGTTCCTGATCAAGCATTCCGATGCTGTATCCGGGCGAAAAAACGACATCCCCCTGATAGGATTTCTCTTTACCGGCGATGATACGCAGCAAGGTCGATTTTCCGGAACCGTTTAAACCGATGATACCGATCTTGGCACCATAGTAGAATGAAAGGTAAATGTCTTTAAGAATTTGTCTTGATGGCGGTATGATTTTACTCACACCAACCATCGAGAAGATGATTTTTTTATCGTCGGCCATAATTGAAAATTTACTAAATGAAGAAAAATGTGCTTGAAGAAATAATCCACAAATGTAGGAAAATTAGAAATTTAATGTTGGTTTTTAGTGCTTGCCTGATCAAGGCTTATCATTTAAAAATTAAGGCTTTCAAACGATATTCCTGATAATCAAAATCAATATAATAGCCCAAACATCCACAATGGAATCACACCGGTTGATGCTGTTTCAATTTCATCTTTCACAATCCAGGCATTTTCAACTTTATCAATTTGTTTTCTGCTTTTCCTTTTGCCACCAATCTCAAAAGTCCATTTGTGGTTGATCAGAAAATCTCCCTGTTTTGGCATCTCAACCGTATATAAATTTGAAAGTTGCGAATAGAAAAATGTTTCTCTGATTGCACCGGTTTCTACCTGACCTTCCGCCAGAGCATAGGCAAGATTCGTATTGTTCAGGAAGATTTTTTCAGGTTTTTGCAAAGACGCTACACTATTGCCCGCCGGATAAAGCAGCGAAATGATTCTTGCCTGCTCAAGATAATAGAGGTAATTATTAAGTGAATTCCTGTGAATACCAGTTTTTGTTGCCAGGGCAGTAATATTGGGTTTAAATGGCACCTGTTGGGCCAGAATATAAATCAGCTGCAGAACTTTTCGTGCATTCCTGACATCGAAATCCTTTAATTCCGCCATATCAACTTCCACAATGGTACGTATCAATTGGTTTATCCTCTGATGCACAGCAGCCGTATCTTCGAGAATAAAAGGATAATACCCAAACGTGAGATAATCGTTAAAATACTCCAAAGGGCGAAACCCTGATGGTAACATCCTGCTCCAATTGCTATTTAAGTCTAATACTACTTCCATCCCAATTGCTTCAATTTCAATCACTTTCCTGATCCATAAAAATTCGCGAAACGATAATCCGGGAAGCTCATACATGATAGCCCTCCTGCTCAGATCGCCCTGCTGTTTTGAAAGATCGATGATGGATGATCCGGTGAATACAATTTTAAGCTCAGGATAGAAATCATAGCAATTCTTGATTTCGATTGCCCAGTTTCTGTATTTATGCACCTCATCCAATACAAGGATCAATCCACCGGCTTTATAAAACGTATCAACAGTCTCTTTCAGACTGTATTGACTGAAGTAAAGATCGTCGAGCGAAAAGTAGGCTGCTTTGGAAGATGGAAGATTCATTTCTTTCAGCCATTGAAGCAACATCGTTGTTTTTCCTGTACCTCTGGCTCCTTTGATACCAATCAAACGGCTTTGCCAGTTGATTTTCTGATAAAGAAATCTCTTGAATTGTAAACTGGTATGGCCAATTAAACGGTCCGACTGCTCTAGTAATATATTCATATTGCACATTCTATTGTGCAAATATAATAGTAATTTGCACAATAAGTTGTGCAAATATTACATTTCTATGATAATCTTGCGTGATTTCCCGAATTTGAAGTCAATTCCGACATAGCGTTCAACAGTTCAGATGTTGCACCTTTCCAGTCGTAGTATTGCATCACAAAATCGTAACCTGATTGTGCGAGCTGATTGGCTGTTTCCTTTTCGGTCAAAAGCTGAATGATATGCTTTGCAAGTTCATTTTTGTCATCTCCAACAAGCAGATGTTCGCCCGG
>CAZVKW010000006.1:48009-51628 GCA_964627945.1 uncultured Lentimicrobiaceae bacterium | reverse complement strand
GATACCTACCTCCTATTTTCGCTGTGTATTTCTACGTCAGTTTTCTTTAATTAGTTTCCAGTTTTTTGCATTTGATCGCTTGTAACGAAGCTATTCTATTTCAAATTTGATTTCTTTCAATAATACTTCTAACTTTTTCAGTAAATACATCCCAGTTGAGGGTTTGTTCAAAATAATCACGCGTTGAAACAGCAAGGGGGGTGTACTTTCCATTAAAATCACTCCAAATACTCATTATTTTTTCTGCATAAGTTTTGCTTTGGGCATTCAATGGAAGTCGATAGCCGTTTATTCCATTCACAACAACACCACCGACACCTCCGGTATCAGTGGTGATTGAAGGTAGACCATATGCACTAGCTTCACAGAAAACCACACCAAAACATTCAGCTCTTGTGGGTAATATTAGAAAATGATGTTGCAGTAAAATCTGTTCAAATTTTTTATACTCGTCAAAGTTGTTTTTATTGATATAAGGTATAACCTCCATATCTTCGTCTACTATATGCCTAGGTGGTATACATCCACAAACAGTTAAAGTTGTTTTTAATCCACTGTTTTTCAATATTTTAAATGTTTCAAATGCGATTTCACCACCTTTTCTTTCCCATTCAACACCAAGAAAAAGAAGTTTACAAATATCGAATGGTTTTTGTCTAAGTACGAGTTCGCGTGAGGGGACTTCATTCAAATTGGCTCCAAAAGGTATCAAATGAATTTTTGAAGGATCGGTATGGTAGTCATTAACAGCTGAATCTGCTGCCCATTGAGATGTAAATACAACCCAATGTGCTTTTCGAAGTGCCCGTTTCTCAATAAAATTTCCTTCCCACACAGAAATTGACATGAAATTAGAAAACCATTCGTAATAATTATATAAACTCGCAAATGTGGTATCAGAATAATATAGTATTGGTATTTTTGTCTTGATGAAGGCAATTTCTGTTGATGATCTTGGGGCAATGATCAGGTCGAACTGCTTATCTTTTAGTCTTTTATTGAAAATTCGTGCATAAAGTATAGCCATAAAAATACTATGGTCAATGTTATATGACTTGTTGAACTTTTTTCCAAATCGTTTTAAAAAACCATTGAGTATACTTCTGGATTTTATTGGTCCCAGTAATTCAGTATCACCCAGATTTTGTTGAACCGCTTGTAAAATATGGTAGTTAATCCCTGATAATTTACGTTTGTCGAGGGGGTCAGAAGATGTTAAAAATCCAATTTTGTATCTTCTCATCTTATTTAGGCAATTTTGTTTGTTCTGTAAAGATATACAAGTTCAGCCAGCCAACCAAATAAGCATTCGGATTAGAATTACAATTTATTATCAAAATAAATTGTTAATTCATGACTAAACTACAGGGTATTTACTTATATTTGTGAAAGCCATTGAGGCTGAATTTTGTTTAGATTATAAGTTAATTTAACAAAAATACATCGTATGGAAACTGATAGTATATTCATGACTGGGCAATACGTTCCATTCATTTTTTCTTTTCTATTGGCCATAATCATCACACTCTTACTTATTCCAATAATTATAAGGTTAAGTCTAAAATATCAATTGGTTGACAAACCTGACCAACGTAAAGTTCACAAGGCACCTATTCCAACCTTGGGAGGAATAGGTTTTTTTACAGGTTTTATAATTGTAGCTATTTTTTGGATGGTTTTGCGTGGTCAATTGTCTGATTTTATACTAATTGTTGGTTTAATTACCTTGTTCACAATGGGCATATTTGATGATATGCTTGATTTGCGAGCTTCACTTAAGTTTGTTATTCAGATTGGAGTGGCTTTGATCATTTCATATTTTGGATTCCGTATTACATCACTTAATGGTGTTTTCGGTCTTTATGAAATGCCTGTATGGGCTCAATATGCGTTTACAGTTTTTCTTATCACAGGCCTTATCAATGCCTTTAACCTCATCGATGGTATTGACGGACTTGCAGGCGGACTTGCATTCATCAATTCGTTGGTGATGGGAATAATTCTTATGAACCAAGGCAATTATTTATATGCGATATTGGCTTTCACTTTTGCAGGTGCACTTCTTGGATTTCTACGCTTCAACTTTAATCCTGCAAAAATATTCATGGGAGATACTGGCTCGCTGGTTATCGGATTTCTGATGGCTTTGTTTGGTATTGTAGTCATCAAAGGCGAATTGATAACAGACCCTACATCTGGTTCAGGCCAATACAGCCTGACTATCGTAGTGGTTGGAATTTTGCTTCTACCAGTATATGATACTTTACGAGTTTTCACCGAACGTATTCTGAAAAAGTCATCACCTTTCAAGCCTGACAGAACCCATGTACATCATTTACTCATCGAAACCGGCGCACGACACAAACGCGCTTCAATCATCCTTTATATTGCTAATATCACAATTATTATTCTATCTTTTTTATTACGTTCAGCTAATCCGTCCTTTTCAGTATTACTGTTGTTTGTAATTGCTGCTATTATGTCGGAAAGTATAAATCTTAAAAGATTATTTATGGAGTTGGCATTAGGAAGAAAAGCCATAGAGAACACTAATAAAATTGTTGAGGAGAACCGATTTCTTGAAGATATTATTGAAAAAAATAAGTAATAAATCTTAATAACTATTAATTATGAAAGAGATCATTTTTCTGGTTGAGGACAATATTGGTTTTGCACACTCTGCAAAAAAAGGACTAGAAAAAGAACTTGGTTTTGAGGTTCTTCATTTTGAAACAGGAGAAAAGATGCTAGATTTTGCAGATAATAACCCGGAAATAATTCCGTTAGTCATTGTACTTGATTATTATCTTAACAGCTTAGAAATAGGTGCAATGAATGGTGGAGAAGTCATGCTTAAACTTAAAAATCCTGAGAAAAGAATTAATCCTTTTAGGAAAGTACCAGTTGTCATGCTTACCTCTGCCAATGAACTCAATACGGCTATCACACTGTTAAAGAAAGGTGCCATGGATTACATACTTAAAGATGAAGCCTTTTTTGAGAACCTGCTTAAAACCATTAACAACATTATTAACATTCAAAGTTATCAAACTGAAATACAATTACATAAACAAAATGCAGAGAGGTATAAAAGACGATTAACAAGTATGTCAATAGCGTTTATATTGATCATCTCTGCATTAGTCATAGGATATCTTCTCAAATAGTCTTTTCTATAACCGCGCAAGTTAAAGTATCTGATATTCTTTTATTTGCTAAGTATAAGATACATTTAATAATATTCAGATATGACTATCATCTCCGAAATACTATTCATCTAGTACCTACTTAATGTCTATCTAATAAGGAAAAATAACCACTGATTTTCATAGCTTTGCATCAAAAAAAAAGTGAATTCAGCGCACAAAGCTTTTCTCATACATGTACTTGGCTTGGTTCAGGGAGTTGGATTCAGACCATTTATTTACAGGATTGCCACCAAAAATGAAATTTCAGGTTGGGTAGAGAACAACAATGAAGGCGTTAGAATTCATGCGGAAGGATCTGTATATCAAATAGATAAATTCATAGAGGATATTTTTACACTGGCACCACAGGCTGCCTCAATCCATTCGCTTCAAAAAACAGAAATGATTTCAACTGGTTTTACAGATTTTAC
>CAZVKW010000006.1:0-47909 GCA_964627945.1 uncultured Lentimicrobiaceae bacterium | reverse complement strand
GAGTATGAAAACATCCTCGACCGCCGCTTTCATGCACAGCCTGTTGCATGTAATTACTGTGGACCTGAATACAGCATATTGAAACCTGATAGAATTGATACTTTCATTTCAATTCCTGAATATATTGCCCGGTCAATTGATGATGGAAAAATTATCGCATTGAAAGGATTGGGTGGTTTTCATTTTTTATGTGATGCACATAATGAGCAATCTGTTCAAATCTTGCGTCAGCGCAAACACCGCGACCGGAAACCATTCGCAGTTATGTGCCGTGACTTTGAAACCATATGTAAATATCTATCTGTCAATCATTCCGAGAAAAATAGCCTGATTTCATGGCGAAGACCAGTCGTACTTTTGATCAATAATGAAAAGTCATTTGCTGCTTCTGTAAGTTATGGATTACCATCTACCGGTATTGTAATGCCTTATATGCCAATACATTATCAAATTTTTGAATACCTTTTAACCGATTCAATAGTTTTTACAAGTGGCAATCTGAGTGACGAACCGGTTTGTATTAATGATAGTATCGCTTTAAGTGATCTTACACAAGTAGCTGATATTGTTATAGGTTACAATCGTGAAATTCATAATCGCGCCGATGATTCCGTTGTTATGATCGTGAATGATCGAGAACGTATGATCAGACGATCGAGAGGCTATGTTCCATCTCCTATCCAAAGTAGTTTGAACACCGAAGGCATCTTCGCTGCCGGCGCCGAGCTTACCAATACTTTTGCTTTAGGTAAGGGAAAGCAAATAATTTTCAGTCAGCATATTGGCGATTTGCAAAATGCCGAAACACTGGCTTTTTATGAAGAGTCCGTTGATCGTTTTTCCAGACTATTTCGGTTTACATTGCAGGCAGTAGCATGTGATACGCACCCCTCCTATCTTTCTACCGCATTTGCAAAAAAACATAAAGTTCCACATTTTGAAATCCAACATCATCATGCCCATATCGCTTCGTGCATGGCTGAACATGGCCTGGACGAAAAAGTGATTGGCTTTGCTTTTGATGGCACGGGTCTTGGTGATGATGGCACAATCTGGGGTAGTGAAGCTTTCACTTGCGATCTGTCAGATTATGAGCGAAAATACTATTTTGATCCTGTTCCCCTTCCTGGTGGTGATCAGGTAACAAAATATCCCTGGAGAACCGCAGTATCATATATTTATAAATATTTCGGTGAGGCAAAACTGCATTCAGGACTTCCATTTTTAGAACAAATTGATCCTAAGGATATTATATTTCTAATTCAAATGATTGATTCAGGTCTGAATGTCCCCAGAAGTTCTGGGGCCGGTCGCCTGTTTGATGCTGTTGCCGCAATTACTGGCATCTGTCCAGTAAGTACTTTTCATGCCGAAGCTCCGATGAGACTTGAAGCTGTTATTGAAAGTGATTGTAAAGGTAGATACATATATAATATTGATAATAAATGTGTTGTGTTTTATAAAACATTTCAACAAATACTAAATGATATTGAACAAAATGTGCCGGTTGGAAAAATATCAGCGAAATTTCACAATACAATCATTTCGTTGATTCTGGACCTTTCCCGCAAGATTCGAACTGAAACCGGATTGAATAAAGTTGTTCTTTCTGGAGGAACATTTCAAAACCGTTATTTGCTTTCCTTATCCGAAAATCTTTTAAAAGATCAGGGTTTTGAGGTGTTTACACATGAAAAAGTTCCTTCAAACGACGGAGGTTTAGCCCTTGGACAATTAGCAATTGCTGCTAAAAGGCGGGAAAATGAGCGATAAAGGTGTTCCCGACTAAATCCTTACCTTTGTCTTCAAGAAATATAAATTGTTATGTGCTTAAGCGTTCCAGCCAGAATTGAGTCTATTGATGGTGAAATGGCGGTATGTTCCGTTGGAGGAGCAACCTATCAGGCCAGTCTGTTAATGCTTGATTATCCTGATCTTCAAATTGGTGATTATGTGCTCCTTCACACCGGCTTCGCTATTCAGAAGATTAGTCAGGAAGAGGCTGAAGAAACGCTGAAACTTTTTGAGGAATACGGTGAATTCAATGAATTGCTGGATGAGGAAGAAAGAATTAAAGGCATCAGAATAGTGTAAGAATCTGTTTATGAAATATATCGATGAATACCGTGATAAAGACAAGATTTTAGCACTTTCGAATCAGATCAAACGAATTTCAAAATCTAAAATCCGTTTGATGGAAGTCTGTGGTGGGCATACTATGGCCATTCATCGATTTGGTCTGCCTGATCTGCTTCCTGAAACAGTCGAATTAGTTTCAGGACCCGGTTGTCCGGTCTGTGTTACAAGTCGTTCTTTTATTGATAAGGCTATTGCAATCAGCAAGATATCAGATGTAATTATCACAACTTATGGCGATCTTATTCGCGTTCCCGGATCGAGTACCACATTAGATAAAGCAAAAGCTTCAGGTGCTGACATCCGGATTGTGTATTCCGTGCTTGATGCATTGACAATTGCCAAGCAAAACCGCTCAAAAAAAGTTGTCTTTCTTGGGATAGGCTTCGAAACAACAGCACCAGGTTCTGCAGCCGGAATTATCAAAGCCGAAATGGCAGGATTATTCAACTTTTCTGTCCTGAGTGCACATAAAATCATGCCTCCACCAATGGCTGCTTTGATTGATGAAGGTGTTGATATTCAGGGATATATTGGTCCTGGACACGTTAGTACGATCACAGGAAGTCATATTTTCGACTTCATTCCGGCTAAGTACGGACTTGGAGTTGTAATCAGCGGGTTTGAACCACTCGATCTGATGCAGACTGTATATATGCTTGTCAATCAATATGAAACAAAAAAACCATCTGTCGAAATTCAATATTCACGTGCAGTAAAACCTGAAGGAAATCTGAAAGCAAAGGAGATTCTGGAGGAAGTTTTTGAACTTCGTCCGGATTGGTGGCGCGGATTGGGAATTTTAACCGACAGCGGTATGGGAATCAGGGAAAAATACGCCTCTTTTGATGCCGAAAAAATATTTGATGTCTTGCCTGAGCCGACAAAAGAAGACAAAGGATGTATTTGCGGCCCAATCCTGAAAGGTCTGGCAAAACCAACGGAGTGTAAATTATTCGGGAAAGCCTGCACACCCTCTGATCCGGTTGGCGCATGTATGGTATCGAACGAAGGCGCCTGTGCGGCACATTATAAATATAACAGAGTCTGATGAAAGCCAATGAAAATATACTCTTGGGTCATGGAAGCGGCGGAAGATTGTCGCACGACCTGATCAAAGATCTGTTTATCAAGTATTTCCAGAATGATCTTTTACTTCCTCAGGGAGATGCTGCAGTTTTACCTTCGCATTCTGAAAAACTCGCGTTTACGACCGATTCATTTGTAGTTGATCCGATCTTCTTTCCGGGAGGAAACATTGGAAACCTGGCAGTTGCCGGAACGGTAAATGATCTTGCGGTTTCGGGAGCTGTACCGGAATACCTTAGTGTCGGATTCATTCTTGAAGAAGGATTTCCTCTTTCGCAACTTGAGGAAATCGTTCGAACGATGGCGCAAGAAGCGAATAAAGCAGGGATAAAGATTGTTACAGGTGACACCAAAGTGGTCGAAAGAGGAAAAGCTGATAAAATCTTCATCAATACAAGTGGAATAGGCCACTTCCATCCTGATAATGAAGATATTACAAGCGGAAAAAACATAAAACCCGGCGATAAAATCCTCATTAACGGAACCATTGGTGACCATGGAATGGCAGTCATGAGTGCCCGGAATCAACTCCTGATACAAAGTCCGGTAGATTCGGATTGTGCATGTCTGAATGGCCTGATTTCAGATGCGCTTGAAATCAAAAATGCGATCAGATTTATGCGCGACGCAACCCGTGGCGGTTTGGGGACGGTTCTTTCCGAACTGTGCGAGGATAAGACCTACGGTATCAATATTTATGAAGAAACTGTTCCTGTTCAGGAATGTGTGCGTGGAATGTGTGAATTACTGGGATTTGATCCTCTATATGTAGCAAACGAAGGAAAAGTAGTAATGGTTGTCGATAAAAATGCTGCAGACTTGATTCTTCAGAAACTTCAGAATCATCCATTGGGTAAGAGCGCTGCAATAATCGGAGAAATCACCTCTGAGCACAATGGAAAGACCTGGTTATATACCATCAGCGGAGGAAAGCGAATCGTGGATATGCCTGCTGGTGAGCAGTTACCGAGAATTTGTTAATTCAGATGTCTCTATGGTTCACATTATCAAAATCCGTATTCATAATAAAATTTCGACATTTCATCAGCAACATCGCGAAACATAATGTGATGACTTGTACATCCATTTCTCGAACAGATTCTTACAACACCACCTGCCCTGATTACAAACGAAACCATTGGAGCTCCACATTCTGTACATTCTTCACTTACAGTAAGTTCCTTATTACAATGTGGGCAAAACATTTCCACAATTTCTCCATCTTTCACCTCGATGCCCATATGTTTCAAGGTACAACCATAAATTGAACAAAGATGCAGGACACCCCTGTCTGATTCAGATTGAATATTCACTTTTACACTCGCTTTGTCACTTAATAAAAACCCATCATCCATAAGTGATTTACCACAAAGTGGGCATTTTACATGCAATGAAATTTCCTTTTTTCCCATTTTTTCGATGTTTTAAGTATGAATATTGAACGAATTAATCATTTCTCATCATAAATATACAATATCCGGATACTGAAATCAAGTATGTTGAATAATTACATCTTTTGATTTCAATAATTATTGATTTCTAGTAGTTTTCGACGTAATTTTACACCTCAAAACCTATAAAGATGAAAACGAATAGTAAAGCATTAACCATCCTTTTTTGGTTCATGGTTTTAATCATAATCAATTCATGCACTGATCGTGTGTATGAAAAAGTAACTTATACAGCCAATGTGCCGGTTTATATGAATTACGACACTTTCAGAAGTAGTGTTCTTAAAACTGATGGACGGACACTTTCTAATCCCGGAAAGATATATTTTAAAGACAATATTCTGTATATCAATGAGATAAATCAAGGAATACATGTCATCGATAATCAAAATCCTGCCAATCCGGTAAATATTGCCTTTATTTCGATTCCAGGCAACCTCGATCTTTCTATCAAGGATAACACTTTGTTTGCCGACAGTTTCATCGATCTTGTAGCGATTGACATCAGCGATCCTGTTAATCCTGTTGAAATTGACCGTCTCGAAAATGCTTTCCCGAATGTATTGCCTGTATTTGATTACACCTATCCCGTTTATGGCCTCGATTTCACGAAAGGAGTTGTGACAGGCTGGGAAACAAAGGAAATTTCAGAAATGGTTGAAGTTGGAAGTAACTGGAATAAAGATGTTTTGATGTATGACGGACTTGGAAAACCAACGATAGGCAATGCTGAAGTTAGTATTAGTCCGGTTTCTTCAAGTGGTACATCTGGTTCGATGGCACGTTTCACGGTAAATGATAATTATTTGTATGCCGTTCAGAATTCAAGTTTGAAAGTATTCAATATCAGCACGATACCTGGAATGGCAACTGGTCAGGAAATTTTCACTGAAAGAATGGCAGAAACTATTTTCCCCCATGACAACAAACTTTTCCTTGGAACAACCACGGGTATGGCTGTGTATGATCTTTCCGATCCGGCAGTTCCAAGCTTTCTGAGTTCGTTTAATCATATCAATTCCTGTGATCCGGTAGTTATCGAAGGCAACTATGCATATGTAACCCTGCGTTCCGGAACGAATTGCAATGGATTCACGAATCAATTGGATGTTGTGGATATTTCATCGCTCGAGAATCCCTTTCTGGTTAAATCATATCCCATGTATAATCCTTTCGGATTAGGAATTGATGATCAAATCCTGTTTATCTGCGATGGTGATGCCGGACTAAAAGTTTATAATGCAAGTGATCCTATGTCTATTCATCTGAATCAGATAGCGCATTTTGCTGATATTAAGACTTTTGATGTAATTCCGTACAATGGCTTACTCATGATGATTGGTTCTCAGGGCCTGTACCAATATGATTATTCGAATCTTGATAGTCTGAGTTTGATCAGTTATATCCCAATCGCACAGCCATAATTCCATGAAAACCAAGATCTTTCTTCATATATCATTGGTATTCTTTACTTTACTGATATTTACACCAACCTCATTTATATTCGCACAAAAAGACAAACAAGATGTCGTATATCTGAAAAACGGAACGATTTTATATGGGTCAATTGTGCAGTTGGATTCAGTAAAAGGAGTCAGAATCAACAATGATTGCGGCAGTTTCCTTTTGCAGATGGATGAAATTGATAACATGAGTGCATTTCAGAAAATGACAGCATTAAATCAAAAAGACAAGGGGTATTTCAATCATACGGCTGTTGGACTCTCTTTTGGTGAAGGTGATAATGGATATCTTCCTTTTCCATCCTTAACAATGGTCAATGCTTATCAGTTCAACCCACATATTTCAGCCGGTTTAGGAATTGGATTCGAGTTTTTTGATTTCGCAATTCTCCCTGTTTTTGCTCAGGGATATTATTATTTCAACAAACGTGACTTCAGTCCATTTATCTCATTAAAAGCAGGTTATAGCTTTCCTCTTGACAGAACTAACGATGATAGCTATAATTCCGATGGAAAGAATTTCGGAGGAATTGCGGTAAATCCCGAAATCGGAATACGGATTCATCTCAATAATTATAGCTCATTTTTGTGTTCAATCGGATATCATTATCAAAAGCTTTCCTATGAAAATACAAGTTGGGATTATTGGTATGGCACAAACTATTATTCGAGATTCTATGCTCATCACAACAGAATTTCGCTTCGTTTAGGATTCATTTTCAGATAGATACCTAAAACTCAACCATAATTCCAATAGTTGGCAATACTACACCTGATGTACTTGGAATCGCTTTCAGCTGATATTTCGTTCCATTATCTGTCGTAATAGGATATCCATTTGCATCTTTTTCCTGAATAAACTCATCCTGGAATGTTGCAACAGAATTATACAGATTCTGGATATCGAGATATACCATAAAAGACCAGCGATCAAAGAAATACTTTTTGTCGACACGCAGGTCTAATTGATGATATGGATCCAATCTCAGACTATTTAATTGTGAAAAGTCAAGATATGCCCTTCCCTGTGCATCCCAGGCATCCACCAGTGCCGACTTCTCAAGATCATAAGGGGTATAAGGTAAACCACCATCAAACCTCCATTTTACACCTACAATCCAGTTCTTTTTAAAGCTCTTTGTTGCCGTTAAAACAAGGATATTTCTGAAATCCCAGCTTGATGGAATCAAATTACTGTTTCTATCTTCAAACTCACTGCGTACAAAAGTGTAGGTAGCAATTAAATTGAAACCTGAAGGAAGTTTTGTTCGGTTCAGGACCTCAAATCCATATGCTCTGCCTTTGTTGATTGAAACAACTTCCTCAGCACCGAGAACACCAAAATCTGCTCCTTTATTTGCCAGGCTTATCGAATCACTCACTGAAAAAGGATACTGATTGTACTGTTTCATGAAACCTTCAACCGAGAAAAACACATCAGCACGTGGAATATATTGAATACCAGCAATATAATGATTTGAGCCAATATATTTGAGGTCATTTGATTTGTTAACCAAAATCCCAGAATTATCTCTGAACCCTAAGGTTGTATAGCCGGGCAACTGATAATATCTGCCAACATTCGCTATAATTGCCCATTGATCATCGATTGCATAACTTGCAGAAAATCTGGGAGATAATTGCTTAAACGGATTCTGCATTGATTTGCTGTATGAATTGAAATCAGTTCTCACTCCAGCCGACAGATTCAGGCGGTCGTTCAGAAAATTCCGGCTAAGTTGTGCCGATGCGTTAAATTTAAACAAATCAAGATTCGAACTATAGTTGATTTCGGACAGATTGTTTTGAATAAAAACCTGCTGTTTTGTAGCATTGTAGTACTTGGCATATTCAGTTCCGGCCATATATACAAATTTATAATTTCCAAAACGGATATTATGCTCATAACGAATCTTATTTTCGATTTCATGTGAGGTATAATCCAGCGTTTTCGGCAAATTTTCATCGTTATTCGTGTATTTGTATGCAACATTATTCAGCATATTTCGGCTCACGACAAGGGTTTGAAAGCTTTTCTCACGAAAATGACGATAAACAACACCAAAGGCATAACTCCACTGCTCATTTACAGGAAGATAATTCAGGATATACTCCTGTTCTTCTGTTGGATTCTCGATTCCAAGATTAAGTTTAAATTTGTCGAGAGCCCCAATACTTACAACAGTCAGCTCATTTTTCTTATCGAATTTGGTTTTCCATTTAAACTGATAATCATTGAATGTTGGTAGAAAAGGCAATCCTATCACATCAAACAAAAATTGCAAATAAGAGCGCCTGGCTGAAAAGATAAAACTTGATTTGTCGCCAACAGGTCCATCCGCTGTAAGACTTATTTCTGATGCACCAACGCTTCCACGAAACTTCAGGCGATCCTTATTTCCTTCGCGCTGTGCAAATTCGAAAATCCCGCTCAGGGCATTGCCCCTGTTTGCCGGAAAAGCGCCTGAATAATAATCAACCGAACTGATAAAATCGGCATTCAAAATACCAACAGCACCCCCAGATGAACCCTGAGTTGCAAAATGATTTATTGTAGGTATCTGAATACCATCGAGATAGAAACTTGATTCACTGGGTCCTCCACCTCTGATAATGATATCATTTCTGAATGAAACACCAGATCCCACACCGGGCAAAGACTGAATTACACGTGAAATGTCACGGTTACTTCCCGGATTCGTTTCTATTTCTGAAACGCCTAATTTTTGCAAGGAAAGCGGACTTTCTTCTGTTCGGGCAAAAGGATTTGCCACCACCTCGATTTCATTCAGACTCACACCTGCAGGCTCCATCGGAATCTCAAGATATTCAACCTTCGAATTACTGATGAGTATTTCGGGTGAAGCAGCACTACGATACCCTATATAGGTAGCTTGAAGAGAAATAAACCCTGAAGCCAGTCCGGTAATGATAAACCGGCCATCCAGATCGGTTGTTGCGCCTGAAGTGGTCCCTTTTACAACTACATTGGCAAATGGTAATGGTTCATTGCTGGTTGCATCGAATACGCGACCCGAAATCTGGGCGTTTTGAGCAGATGTAGCAAGACTAAAAAAAAGAAGAAATATGGAGAGGGGTATTGAATATAATTTCATGATATTCTGTTTATTGAACTTTTAATACGATTGAATCGAAAATCCGGAAAGCCGTGGTGAATGTAGAAATATTCGTATAGAGTTTCCCGTCTTTTCCTGAGTAATGACCATGACCAATTGGATTCAGGTAATATTCATCCATTTTGCTATTCATATCCACTTCAACCGCATATACCAAAGATGGCTGAGCTGATGTATGATAATCCTTATCGCCCGGATATAAATTATTGGTCCAGAACTCATTCCAGTCCCAAGCCTGATTAACTTCAACAAAAATCCGGAATTTCTCAGGAAGATCTGTTTTTGGAATAAATTCAAAATTTCCAGAAGGTGTCGCTCCGGTAACAGCATCAGGGATAGGATTTTGTGGGTCTGGTAATAAAGCCTGGTCAGCTTTTAATTTTTCGCGTTTATGCAGCCAGACTGGAAGTGTTGCTGGCCGTTGTGCTTCACCAGGGACCGTTAACCAGGTTCCATTACCAGCATCACCATGATTGTAAAAACCTGTTGCCAGAGATCTGGTCACAAAAAGGGTCCGGATGAACTTACCATCGGTTTCTTCAATCCAGATAGCCAAAGTAGGATGATTATGATATTTCCCCTTTGTAAACCGAAGATTGAGCATGGCACTATTGCCACCAAAATCAGCATTAATTATCTGATTTTCAGTATTTTGATTTGTTTTTACAGATTCCTTCACTTTGCAGGAAGTAATCAGAAACACCGAAACAACTGCCAAAACAGTCAATGTTAAAAACTTGGATAGTCTCATGAATTTCTATATTATTGAATGATGAAACAAACAAAATGAACTTTTGGTTCGTAAGAATCGAAAAAAAAAATCCTCCGCATACACGAAGGATTTTCCCATAATATAAATAATACTATTGCTGAAGCATTACCGGCATGATCAGCATGAGCAAATCTTCATCGGCATTGTCAACTACTGCAGGCATAATGATACCGGCACGGTTGGGGGCCGACATTTCCAGACGAATCTCTTCAAAATGAACATTTGACAGCATTTCCTGAAAGAAACGGGCATTAAAACCAATTTCCATATCATCACCTTCGTAATTACAATTCAGTCTTTCACGGGCTTCATTTGAATATTCAAGGTCTTCGGCAGAAATAAATAACTCCTGACCTGTGATGCGGAATCTGACCTGCGGATTGGCCTTGTTTGTGAAAATAGAAGCACGCCGTATGGAATTTAAAAGGGCTACACGATCAATTGTAAGCTTGTTAGGATTGGTGGTAGGGATAACTGCTTCATAATTCGGATAGCGACCTTCAATCAATCGGCAGATAAGCAGAATATTATCAAATGAGAAGGAAGCATTTGTTTGGTTAAACGAAATCTTCACTTTATTCTCAGAGTCACTAGAAAGAATATTTTTTAGATGTGTAATCGGTTTCTTTGGAAGAACAAAAGAAGCATTGGCAACTGATTTAGCATCAAACCTGCGATAACGAACCAATTTATGTGCATCTGTAGCCACGAAAGTGGTATAGTTTTCATTCAATTCACACAAAACACCCGACATGATCGGACGCATCGGATCATTTCCTGCTGCGAAAACAGTCTTTTCAATAGCGTGAATCAGTATTTCAGGATCAAGTTCAATTTCTGAAGCATCCTGAATCAGCGGAACCGAAGGGAATTCTTCCCCTGAATACCCGACAAGTTTATAACGGCCTTCACCACCAAACAATTCAATTCCAAAAGTATTGGTATCAATGGCCAGAGTAATTGGAATATCTGGAAATGTTTTCAATGTTTCGAGAAGTATTCTGGCAGGAATTGCAACTTCTCCGCTGCCTTCAACCATATCAGGTTTAACCTGAATAAGCATAGTTGTTTCAAGATCAGATGCTACGATCTGAATTCCGTCCTCACCTATGCGAAATAGAAAATTATTGAGGATTTCAAGTTGGTTTGATGAACTTAATACACCGCTAAGTGATTGAAGACCACGTAATAGGCTCAAACTGGAAATAATGAATTTCATATACGAAGATTATTTTATGATGTAAAAATAACAAATAAGCTGTTAATTATGACGAAGAATTTTTGCTCAGACTTTCTTTTTTTTAAAACTAATTTTTGATTCAGTTCCATTCCACAATCTTTTGATGTTTTTTCGGTGTGTTAAAGGAATAAAAACAGCTACCGCAACTGCCAGATAATAGTAAGAGACATGGGGAGGAGGAAAGAAAAGGAATACCGTTACCGGAAAACCGACACCGGCAGTAATGCTGCTGAGTGAAACATAGCCTGAGATGATAAATATGGTAGCAAAAACTAAAACCGCAATTCCAGCAGCGGCTGGAAATAGTCCGATTCCTACACCCAGGAGCGTTGCAACACCTTTTCCTCCTCTGAAACCAGCGTAAAGAGGAAAAGTATGCCCCAGCACGACAGCGGCTGAAACAAAAAGCAACAATACAGGCGAAGCCTCAGTACCACCAGCAAGCTGAACGATCCAAGGAGCGATTGCTACGGCAGCATAGCCTTTGAAAACGTCAACAATGATAACGGGTATGCCTGCCTTGACTCCCAAAACACGAATTGTATTGGTTGCTCCTGCATTGCCTGAGCCTTCGTTACGAATATCGACATGGTAAAAGGTTTTTCCAACCCATACTGCAGTCGGAATCGAACCTAATAAATATGCCACAAGAATCGGTAAGAATATTGGTAAAATTTCCATATTTACTGTATTTCAGCTTGCATTCTGTTAAGAAAATCTGCTACTTTCCGTCTGGTTGAAATGACGAACTCATATTGTTCACCCGTTGTCTGATCGAGTTTGATCCTTTTTTTATCACTGATCGACATTAAGTTGTCGTTAAACTCAACTGATGAGGAAATTGCCTGCACGACTCCGTTTTTAAAATCAAAGTAATACCATTGTTTTGAATTCAATTGCAAATATAAACTGAAAGCACTTGATGTCCTCCCCTTTTCAATTTCAAGGTATCCGTTCACATACTTATTAATCGCTGTCTGATTGATATTACTGATTCCAATCGGACCAACAGATATGAAAGAATTTGTAGATTCCTGATATTTCAAATGTACTTCACTAATTACCAGCGTTTTCTGTAACTCATCCGGTACTTTTCTCGGATATCCATACAAAGCGATTTCATTTTCAATTTTTCCGGCATCCTGTGAATTCAACAATTGTTTAATGGCTCCTGAATAATTTCCTTCTGACAAATTAAGTGCTTTCTGGTTTGTTGTATTCAAACTATCAGCCATCATTTCCAGCAGTTTCGAATCAAAAATAAAATTAAACCGTAAGAATAAATTCAAACTTACCGAATCAGGAATAATATTATAATTAATTGTTCCATAGGTTCTTATATCCATAAATGGCATACTAAGACTGAAATCTGCAGGACCAATTCCTTCCATAACACATCTGTTTGTCCGTAGCTCAAGGTTCTTATAGGAATTTTCCTTCCCGAATCCTTCGAGCTTGAACGTTTTTGAAGTCTGATCATAAAATAAGTTGCCGGTATGGGATACAATTTCCTGATCCGATTCCTGACGCAAAAACTCAAGAAATCTGCCATAATATTTTCCTGTAAGCATATCGCGATAGTAACCCATAGCGAGCGAATTACCAACCAAATCAACTGGCTTATGAACAGGAATCTGAACATTGAACGGATCAATAAGTGTATCCAAAGCCACATAAGGCCTTCCATCAGTATTACAGGGTTCAATAATCCGGAAACCACCCTGATAGCGCAAAAACTGTTGATCAGAGTTCAAAATCACTTTCCCGCAAATATCGAATTCAGGACTAATTCTCAGAGGTTCAACACTTTCCACTTTTGCCTCTGCAACAGTTCTGCCTGTAGTATCGACATTGATAGATGTAAATTGAATTTCTAGTGGTAGTTCTGCACTAGTTTTGATGTGATATTTTCCGGTGGCACTATACTTTTTACGACTGCTGATTTCAACAAGTGCTTCATAAATTGTATGATATCTGTTGCGAGTATCTGTAATAATTGTGGCTGATTGTAAAGGATTCATGATAGCATTTTTACCAATTGTCACCAATCCGTCGTTTGGAAAAATCGCGGCATCAGCAACACGTATAATCTTCACATTTCGGGCGTTAATGGTATAATCAACCAAATTATAATCGGCTTCCAGACAGAAAAAGGAAAGTGAATCCTGTAAAGGATGTGTCGAAATAAATCCTGATCCAGATAAGTCAATATCCATTATCTGATTATAATTCAGATTATCAAGATCATGCAATCTCTTAACACGATTATTATTCAGAATCAATTTATCTTCATCCATGATCCAATAGGCTTCATCGAGCGAGCAAACGTATTGATTAAATGGGAAAGACATCAGGCTGTTGCTTCCCATAAAAGTGAAATTACCCACACGATCTCTAAAATCAATCGCAACTTTATATCCCAAAGCAGCGAAGGCTTCGAGGTGTGTTTCTGCCGTATATAGCTGAAAATCTGCACTATCTGCAGTAAAAGCCTGACTAAAAAATCTCAGACTATCGCTTCTGATACTGGTATTTGAAAAAGCAATTGAACCACTACCTGTCATTCCGGTTGATGAAACATCCAGTTTACCTTCCAGAATTACATTATTAAATACGATATATGGTTTTTTAACTGTTTGTAAATGAAGTACATCAGACTTTATTTGCCAATCAAAAGCTATTGAGTCAGCCTGCCCTCTTGGAAACTCAACCTTGCTTGTTTTCTCTGTCATATTAAACTGTTGAACGAGCGCAGTGAC
The DNA here is from genome assembly GCA_964627945.1 of uncultured Lentimicrobiaceae bacterium. Taxonomy (GTDB): domain Bacteria; phylum Bacteroidota; class Bacteroidia; order Bacteroidales; family F082; genus CAJBPB01. Next base: position 33,862 of record CAZVKW010000006.1, on the reverse strand, counting down.
TGAATCCGGATACAAACAAAACGTATCAGCAATAGCATTACTTGTTAAATAGTCGATGTGACCATTTCCAAAAAACCCTTTGTTAGACAGGTGGATATTTTCATAAAACTTCGCCTTACCACCAAACATCGGATAGCCGGATTCATTCACAAAATGCTGAAATCCAAGGGAATAATCCTCCATTACGGTAAGAGGTTCTTCAAATACCGGAAAAATTGCAGCGGAGGTCAGATAGCCTTTAAATTTCAGCTCATCTGTACTAAATGTCAATAAACTATCAATGACAAAAGGGTCGACAGAATAATAAAACTTCTCACGGTTCAGGGCTCCATCCATGATAAATTTCTTATCGAAATAGACATATGATTCGCCTTTACTTTCAAATACAGGATAATGACTCGGACTTTTTAATCCGGACTTATTTCCAGGATCATCAATTTTAAGATTTCCGGTAAGATTGGCCAATACATTCTTAACCTTTGTATATCGCTGATCTTCATTGACTTTTCTGCTAACTCGCGATTTCACAAGGAAGGAAATTGAATCGATAAATGTAAAATTCAATTGAAATTTCTCGTATTCAAAAGAACAATCACGGGCATAAAAGGTAAATAATCCAGCCTGAACAGGACCGCTGAATGCAAAATCACGGTTTTTCTTCATGATAACTTTTTCTTCCCGTGGCTGAATCACAACATGCTGTGTATCACTAAGTATCACTGTTTTAACGCCATTAACAGTCAGATCACTATTTGCAAAATTGAAGATAATATTGGGTTTCCTTCCAGTGGTAAAACTCTGAAGACGAATTACATCATAATCTGTTTTACCGGCCCGAGATGACAAGATATTGTAGAAGCGTTCATTAACAGTAGCTATTCTCGACTCCTGATCATATACCAGAAAGCCTTTGGCGGCAAGTCGCAAAAACTGTGTCAGCACCTGTTCTGAAGGCTTTTTAATATAATCAGCATATGCATATAAAGGAACAGAATTACCGGAGTCGAAAGCCTTCAGATACTTGTCTATCTGCATCATTGGGTGAATGTCGTCCATTCCTTTTAGAAGCTGATAATCACGATCAGAGTAGAAACTTAGTGATTCAACTCGTCCTGAACTTTCACTTGAAACACCATCTAACTTATTCAAAATCAATTCTTCCGAATCAATTACCCATGTCAATGAAGGAAAATATAGATCTACTTTATGGTAAGAATCAGAAAATGGTGCCTCACCTATTCCACCATCCAAACGATATAAAATCAGAGTTCGGTTCTCATTAACATAACGCATCCGAAGTTCAGGATGAAAGATAGAATCATTTTCGATCATAAATTTCGCCTTCACATTGTCTGAAGTAACCTTATCATCGCCTATAGTGAAGCTGGTCGATCGGATTGAAGCATATACTTTATTATTTCTCTTGAAAATCATTTCCGCGTTTTTAGTTGCTGAGCCTTTGGCGAAAATGGTTCCCCCTTCGATAATGATCTGACCGGATAACTGAATAGATGGAAATACTTCTTTAAGTGAATAAAGATCGTTGTAGGTTTCAAAACGTGGATAGGTAGTGCGCAAATTTGGTGCACTACTCATCACTTTATCAGAGAACCTTCCAGAGAGTTTCTGATCAAATTTTGAAGTATGATAAAAAAAAGTTGAATCGGCTGTATAACCCGGCTCATTGAGGTTGATCTGAAGTTTTGAAAGTTCAACCCAGGTTTCATCGGGTTTGAAACCAAATCGCCACCAAAAAACCTTACCTCCCTGACCAGTAAAATGACCGGAATTTATATCGTATATCCCTGATGTATTGTTTATTACAGAACTATCCTTTTTACTGGCACAAACCAGATTCAGATGTTCGAAATTGATTTTGAGTACACTATCAGATACAAATCTGTATTGACTTTTTTTGGCTGACCAAATAATACCGCTCATCTCCCGAAGTTCTTCATTCTCCAGAAACCGTCTCGTAAATGAAAGCAGATCATCAAATGACTTCAATGATTTGACTGTTGCATAATCATATTCGGTCCTAAACCAGACCATTGTTGATGACGCCGGTTGCTTTGATTCAATAAATAGTTGAATAACAGAAATATAGTTATAAAAATCGGGGTAAATCGGCCTCTTTAGATCATGCAATCGTTCTGCAATTGCTTTGATCATATCCTTCTCTTCCTTGTTAAATCTTCCCAAATTCCAAGGCTCTTTCATCTTCAACATCAGCTGCTGCCCTTTTTCGAGATCATTTTTATTCCGGGATTGAAGAAGAAGATTTTCAATCTGATTCATAAATACTTCAGAATCAGCTGAAAAATAGATACTATCCTGAGCCGAAGAAATTTTACCTGAAAAAAGAAGAATTATAACTGCTAAAAACCTGAATAAGAACTTCATCATGGATGTAACATCTGAATTAAGGTGTACTGAATGATGTGATCATCTGTTGTCAGGGTCATTTACTAAATTTAGCAGCAACCCATTGATTTTTAATCGTATGATCAAGATAACTCAGACCGTTTTGATTGGCGGAAAGCCGGATTGAGTCAAGATCAGATTCGTAAAAACCACTTAAAAATAACATTCCTCCAGTTTTAAGCGCTGATGCATAAAGATGCATATCGTTCAGGAGTATATTCCTGTTAATATTTGCGAGTATCACATCAAATGTCTGATCGCCGATTGCTGTTGCATCACCCATAACAACTTTAATATCAGCTGTTTGGTTTAATATAACATTTTCACAGGAATTGTTGTAGGCCCAGATATCATTATCAATTGCTAAAACCGGATCAGCTCCTTTCAAACGGGCCAGAATTGCCAGTACAGCAGTTCCACAACCCATATCGAGTAACGATAGTCCTTTAAGATCTGTTTTTAGAACCCAGCCGATCATTTGAGCTGTTGTTTCATGATGGGCAGTCCCAAATGACATTTTTGGTTCAATAAGGATATTGTATTCAACATCCTTTTTTTCATGAAAAGGAGCACGAATGAAACAACAATCATCTAACAGAACCGGTTCATAGGACGATTCCCAGATTTCATTCCAGTTTTTGTCTTCAAGTGGTTTGAACGAAAGGAGCTTAAGTTCGGAAAAAACCGGTTCAAGCATCAGGGATTCTATTTCGGGAAGATTCAAATTCTCTTCGGGACAATAAGCTCTGAATCCTTCTTCATCCTCAAAAAAACTGTCAAAGCCCAGCATGCTAAGCCGGGCTGACAGTATCTCGAGAACACTTTCGTTATTCAACAAACTGAATGTCAGTTCGATATAAGCCATATTTCTTATTTAGCTGCTTTGCAGATGGCAAGAAACTCTTCTGCTATCAACGAAGCTCCGCCAATTAATCCGCCATCAACACCGGGTTGGGCAAAGATCTCTTCAGCGTTCTTTGAAGTACAACTTCCACCATAAAGTACCAGAGTTGCCTCAGCAACTTCTTTTCCATACCGTTCTCCGATTAATGTACGGATGTATTCATGCATTTCACGTGCCTGTTCAGGTTTTGCTGTAACACCAGTTCCGATAGCCCAAACGGGTTCGTAGGCAACCACAACTTTCGAAAACTCGTCTGTGTCAAGATGGAATAAACCATGACGAACCTGATGACGTACAATTTCAAAATGATTTCCGGCTTCACGTTCCGGTAAAGCTTCACCAACACAGAAAATAGGAACTATTCCATGTGAGATAGCCTGATTCACCTTGGCAGTCAACATTTTATCGTCTTCGTTAAAATATTTACGCCTTTCGCTGTGTCCTATAATACAATGTGTTATCTCCATTGATTTTAGCATAGCTGAAGAAACTTCACCAGTATAAGCGCCGGCTTCGAACGGACTGATATTTTGAGCTCCAACAAAAAACTTGCTATCCTTGGCAATATCGCTGGCCATTTCAAGATAAGGATAAGGCGGGCATACAACAACATCCGCTTCAATGGTTTCATCTTCGAGCAGGTCAACGATTTCATCAATCAAGTCTTCAGCCTCACTGAATGTGAGGTTCATTTTCCAGTTTCCGGCAACAATTTTCTTACGCATAACGTATATTTTTAATTTTCAATTTATGATATTCTAACACGGGGGTCGAGCAGACCATACGCGATGTCTACAAAAATATTAATAATAATCAATATAACTGCAATTAATAATACAGATCCCATAACTACCGGTAAATCATAATTATCCAATGCGTCTACAATCACAATTCCTATCCCTTTCCAATCGAAAATATACTCAATGAAAACAGCTCCGGCGAGTGAGGAGGCATACCAGCCTGAAACGGCGGTAATTACAGGATTCAAAGCATTACGCATTGCATGAACTGCAACTACTCTAATGCGCCTTAGTCCTTTGGCCTTAGCCGTGCGGATATAATCCTGAGACAAAACATCAAGTAATGAGGTTCTTGTAAGTTCAATAATAACAGCCAATGGTCTGATTCCAAGAGTGATAACCGGCAGTATTAAATTTTTCAATTGAAGCACATCCCCCCTGCCAAAATCATCCACTTCATATAAACTTCCATAAAGATTTAATCCGGTATAATCTGAAAGTAAAAAAGCAAATATCCAGGCCATGATGATGGCTGCAAAAAAGGAAGGTAATGACATCCCGAAAGCAGTGAATACCAGAACGATACGGTTTAACCACGGTATATTGATCATCGCCGTAAACATTCCGGCTAGCACTCCAAAAATCATGGCAAAAAGTATCGATAATGTTGCTAATAAAAACGTATTTGGAAAGGCAACTGCCAGTATTTCTGAAACATCGCGCTTGCTGATATATGACTTTCGCAGAAATGGCACTTTAAGAAGCAGTGTTTGGTCACCAATTTTCAAAACTCTTACTGAATGTTGATATTTTGATTCATCCGTAAACCAGGAATGTTTTTCAGCCTTAGTAGTATGAATTGAAACAAAAGAAAGATCATTCAGATAGTTCAGATATTGAATAACATACGGCCTATCCATGCCCAATTCCCGGTGAATATCATCCACCGCTTTTTGATCGGCCCTTTGTCCAAGCATCATTCTTGCAGGGTCACCTGGCAGAATTGTAAAAAGTAAGAAAACAAGGGTGATGACTCCAAGCAGGACTAAAAAACCATACCATAATCTCTTAAGGATAAAGGTAGTCATCAGTGAAACAATTATGGAAGCTTGGATTGCAACATTATAATCTCCTGTTTTTCAGGGAGATCATTAAAATGCCATTTACAAATCAACTTTCCATGATCAAAGAGTACAATTCCGGGATTAGAGCGTACCATGGTTTTCAGAACTGTTGCATCTGCGTAAAAAACCTCCGGAACTGACTCTTCAACTTCATGAAGAATCTGAATTTCTTCGGGCAAACTGCCGGAAATAATGGCTGTTTGTCCACCAGAAGTCTCAATTTGATTTATCCATTCCAACAAAACCTCAATCTGAACTTTTCCAACTTCCTGAATATCAGGAATTGTGATCAACCACATTTTTTCTGATGAAAGTAAATCATGTGTCAGATCGTTTCCGGATTCATCTTCAATCAACAAACCAAAATCCTTATTATTTCCTGTTGTAACAACCCGTTGATTTTTGAATTTCCATTCACGCATCCAGAGGCTGTCATTCCAGGGATAGTTGGGTGAAAGAAACTCTTTTTCTTCGCCAGTTGAAATATTACTATAAGTTACAAACACCTGATCCTCTGATACTTTAGCAGACAGAACCTCAGTGCCATTTTTCCAGACTGTGAAATCAATCATGGGTAAATGCCGGATATTATATATCGAAAACATGATAAAACCAGCAAAATACATGGTGAAAAGTGCTATTTGACTTGTTGGTCGAAGTTCGTTTCTGTATTCATTCCTGTACCTGAAAACAACAAAAGCAAAAGCAATAAGTACAAGATTTTTAAAAAATGTCTCCCAGTTTGTAAGTGTTATCGCATTTCCAAAACAGCCACAATCGGGAACAAGCGAAAATAGTGCATCGTAGAAAGTGATTCCGGTAAAGAAAACCATCATCAGCATGAGAAGCCATGCGGTAATTTTCATTTTCACTTTTGTCAGGAGGGCAAGACCAATCGAAAATTCAGTAGCACATAAAATAATCGAGAGGCTCAAAGCCAAACCATTGGCCCATTCTGTGCCATAAACAACGAAATAATCTTCGATTTTATAGGTCGTACCAAGCGGATCGACTCCTTTAACAAATCCGGAGAATACAAAAACCGCTCCGGTGAGGTATCTGCATATCTCAATTAAAAATTTCTTTTTCATGCCTGTTCTTTTTTCTCCTGAATAAGAATTAAAGCAAAAACAGCATAATTGATCATATCAAAATAACTTGCATCTATTCCTTCAGACACCAGAGTCGTCCCTTGATTGTCTTCTATCTGTTTCACTCTCAATAACTTCATCAAAATAATATCGGTAAGTGAACTAATTCGCATATTTCTCCAGGCTTCGTCGTAATCATGATTTTTACGCATCATAAGGTCACAGGATTCATCCAGCACGCCACCAAAGTAACGAAGAGTCTCGGATGGAGATAATTCAGGTTGATCAACAACTCCAAGTCTTAACTGGATAATGGCCATCGCTGCATAATTAACTATGCCCATGAATTCAGGTTCAATTCCCTCATCCACAAGCTGTTGACCTTTTGTCTGTAATGTTCTGATTCTGTTGGCTTTGATATAAATCTGGTCAGTAAGTGAACTCGGGCGCAGAATTCTCCAGGCTGGACCATAATCGGAATTTTTCGCTTCGAACAGCCTTTTGCACTTGTTAACTACCTCTTTAAATTGAGTTTCAGTATGCGTATTCATCAGTACATTTTCTTAAAAATCACTACATTTGCTCATTATCAATCTCTTGCAAAGATCATGCATTCAGGTCAAACAGACGATAAAAATAGTGCTTTTTCCAAACCATTGCGATTTGAAAACAATGGCATTTCGTTTACGGGCAAAAGTCCGGTTATAGTGGGTATTTTAAATGTCACTCCTGATTCATTTTTTGATGGCGGCCGGTATCCGGATGAGGAATCACTTATTCAACAAACGAAGAAAATGCTTGCTGATGGCGCAGATTTGGTAGATATAGGAGCTGTCAGCACCAGACCTGGAGCAAAAATCCCGGATAGTAATTCAGAAACAGATCGACTTCTTCCAGTCATTCGTTTGCTGAAAAACGAAATTCCGGGAATACGAATATCAGTGGATACGTTTCATACTTCTGTGGCTGAGAAAATGATTTCCGAAGGAGTTTTGATGATCAATGATATTTCTGGAGGCACTTTCGATGATAAAATGGCTGATTTTATCGGCGAAAATGATATTCCCTATGTTCTGATGCATATTCACGACCGGCCTGAGACAATGCAACGAAATCCGATTGGAATAAAGGATCTTCAAAGTGTAATTCAATTCATTGAAAATCAAATTCGTATTTTCACATCAAAAGGCGCAAACCAATTAATTACTGATCCAGGTTTTGGCTTTGGAAAAACAGTCGGTCTGAATTATCATCTGCTTTCACATCTGAGCTACTTCAAAGATCTTGGATATCCAGTTTTGGTTGGAATATCTCGTAAATCAATGATTAACAAGATATTAAACACTTCTCCAAATGAAGCATTAAACGGCACGACTGTATTGAATACGCTGGCGCTCACGCAGGGAGCTGATATTTTACGCGTGCATGATGTAAAGGAAGCTCATGAAGCCCGAAGTCTGTGGCAGCAATTCGTTCAGCCTGCCGATTGATTTTTTGTACTTTTGTAAGGATATGATATTCGTATGAATCTGTTAATGATCAATCTTTTTCTTCAATTCCGTTTTGTGGATATCGTTGATATTCTGTTGGTTGCCTTGCTATTGAACGGAATGTATAACCTACTTCGCGGGACAGTTGCGATCAACATTTTTTTGGGAATTGTTTCCATATTTCTTGCCTGGAAAATTGTGGTTGCATTTGATTTAGAGTTACTTGGAGAAATTCTGGGTGCATTTGTCAGCATTGGTTTCATCGTCCTGATTATCATTTTCCAACCAGAAATCCGACAGTTTTTACTCGCGCTTGGAACTCCAAAATTCATCCGTAAGGTATTCAGTAAAATGACATTTCTTGGAATTCGTTTCAATGATGAAGTTGTAATGAATTTTGGGCCGATCATATCGGCATGTGAATCAATGGCTTCAAAAAAAACAGGTGCCTTAATTGTGATTACCCGACAAAACGAACTTTTTCAGTACGTTAATTCTGGTGTTGGGATCGATTCTGAAATAAGTCAGGCTCTCATCGAGAATATTTTCTTCAAAAACTCACCCCTTCACGATGGGGCGATGATAATCTCCAGAAATCGAATCAAAGCAGCTGGTTGTATCTTACCGGTAACCAAGAAACTTGATCTTCCGGGCCGACCAGGTTTGCGTCATCGGGCAGGTTTGGGAATTTCGGAAAAGAGTGATGCCGTGGTGATTATTATTTCTGAAGAGAGAGGATCAATCAGCGTTGCAACCAATGGACAAATCAGAACAATTTACAACAATGATGATTTATTACAGTTTCTGGAAAAAGAGATGAGTTAAACAACTAGAATTCAAGGTTTACTGAATTTTCATTTTATTGTATGAATACTACCCAGACGAACAGTCCAGATATTTAATGTATCGCTTCCGAAAAGTTTGGGTTCTTTAAGAACAAATATTTCAACCTCCTTTGGTGATATAATGATTTGATTGCCGGATAATTGTGAACAATGATTTATCTGGATAAATTTTAAAGTTGAATAATACTTCTTTTTGTTGACTTTCTCGAAAGGCCTACCCTGCTGGATTGAATCTACTTTGAATCTAGTACAAGGTTTTAGATTCAAAAGACAATTGCTAATCAATTTATCTACTTTAACAGATCGACCCATTTTGTTAATTTCACACCCAGATAATTGTAAACCAACACTATCGTATACAAATATATCCTTGATCAATTCACCCGCCTTAATCCTGAAAGAACTATTTACATTGGTATCAATCAGCGTATTATAATAATCTGTGAAGTCGCGTAATTTCAACCTTGCAGTATTTTCAAATGCATCTAATGAAGATCCTGATAAATGTCCTTTTTCAAATTCCGAACTGATGCTGTCACTCAAATTGTTTATTGCGTTTTCTTCTGTAAATGACCCATCTTCAGCACATGAATGGGCATAAATAACCATCAAAATGGCAAACAGAAAAAATAAATTGAATATCCTATTCATGGCTATTTTCATTTATTTTGAACCGAAGAACCATGATTTTGTTCTTTCTGAATTTTGTATCAAGAATTTCGATATGTTTCAGACTGCCGGTTGGCATGGTGAGTTTATCAATAAATTCCTGTTTGTTGTAGAGTTCAGTTCCAATTACATTCCGGTTAGAAATCATAACCTGATAAATTCTGGCACCATCATCAAAGATGGTATCAAGAGATGCCCTTCTTTTATGCCAATCTTCGACATTTTTCTCAGAAAAGTAATGAATAATCAATGCATAATCGTTTATATGTAAGCCAATTTTCTGCTCCTTATCAAATTTTTTCAAAACCCGAAGAATCGTATCTGTTTTAAAATATGGAGCTGAAATCACTATTTTTATTACACTCTGATCTGTTTTAATCCTGCACAAACCATTCGAATCACTTAAAAAATTGAGTGTTGACTGCTCGTTTTGAAGTAGTTTCATTTCAATCTGATTTCCAATAATGGATTCCTTTGTGTCAGAGTCATAAAACGAGAAACAATATTCTATATTTGTAAACATCCTGAAAATCAAATAAAAAGCAAAAAGCAAACCAATAAGTAGCAGTGGGACAACAATAAAATATCTGTTTGCGCTTGGTGGAATTTTTGGAAGATGTACCTGGTCAGAATTACTAAAAACAAAATCATCCCAGTTTGCATTACCGGCATACCTGCACAATAAATTGAGAACATCAATCCGTGGCAGATTTAAGTTCTGTGATTTCATATGATTGTAAAACCACTTTTCGCTGATATTTGCATTAATCTTTGCCAATAGTTCCTCCTGAAAATCAGTTATTTCCTGTCCCTTCCATTCAGAAATGGCGGGATTAATACCAGGATATTCCTGTTGCATCTTCACAACAATTTTCTGTTTTAGTAGATCAAATAATATTTTGTCTCTGTCTTGCAAAGGTGGTAATTGAATTAGTTTTTTGTTGGTAAAATCCTTGTAAACCAACTTACAATTGATTTACAAGAGAAATACAAATCATTTTATATCATGCTGAACTAGTTTTGCTGCGTAAAATCAATCTGTCAAAAATAATAAGTTTAATAAACGAAACTAAATTTTTAATAAGTGCAGGGAAGACCCGAAAACGAATTTGAAAAATAAAGAAATTGCCATCTTCGACTTCCTTGTTTTTATAAAGAATTAATTGTTTAACCATATAATTAACGAAATTCAGGTAATAATATGAAAAAACAATACATCAGAGTAATAAGGGCTATCTTGTTTGCAATATTTTCGACTGTCTTATTTAGCAGCTGTGGTGTACCTTTGCTAAAGACTGCCCAGAAGAAACAATCAATCAAAAATGATAATATTTATGTTTATCCTGTTCACATTCTGTCAGTAAGCAAACAAGAAAGTTTTGACACAGTCATAGCACTGAAAATTGTATCCTATTTGAACCAGCAAGGAGGTGTAAAAGCCAAGTTTAAAAACAGAATTCCAAAAGTAAACAGCGATTGGTATATGAACGAGGCCAAAATGTTTAAAAAGAGCTATAATGCCTTTTCGGAATTTATAAAAACCGATCTACCTTCAGGTGAAAATGCACTCCTTATAGAGTTCCTTTGGCTTCCTCAAGAAATTGATCTTCATTATTTTTTGGTTGACAAAAGTGAAAGTAAAGCCGTATTTTTAGCTTTAATAAATTCGCATCATCCACTTCACAAAAAATTTAAGCCTGAAAACAATGAAGATACATTCAAATTATTCTGTGAGAGTTTTTCGGAAAACCTTAATGAAATAAACAATAATTAAAATATTTCTACAATAACTAACTTAAAAACAAAGCATTATGATTGAACAAGTTCACAACCACATTACATCGGAGCTCCAACAAAATACACGCACTGATATCATTTTCATTCTGACTTCAATTCTACTAAACCTCATTACACTGGCGGTCAATTCAGGAATATCAGAAAAATCTAGAACTGACAACTCTTCACTTATGGTCATGTTTATGTTTGTAAGTCTTATCCTCCTAGTAAATCTTGTTGTCGTAATCGGATTACTGAAAGGTAAACAAACTAGAACAAAACTTTTGAATGGATTATTAAGTATGTATAAGGACCAGAATGTCGCGAAATATTATGATTTCTCGCTTTTGGGTAATTATAATGTTCGATATAATCTATTTATAATGGTAGTAATTTTCACTGGGTTTATCTCCATGGTAATTCCTTTCATTTTGAGATAAAAGGAAAATTAGATTTATACTAATTTGAATATTAACTATATACAAAATTTGGATGGAAATTAAACATAGTTGGACTAGAATTGCCAAATACCTTGGATTGTTTGTATTTATTATTGGTACAATAGATCCTTTGGAAGGATCTGTATTAATACTGACTGGTAGCTTTTTGTTTGCATTATCAGCATATTTCTCAGGAGACAGGCACTTCAAATATTTTCTTACCTATTTTCTTTTGATGACATTTGGAGTAATTTTTCTTTTTTATCTGTCATCCCTTGGTGGGTTTGGTGATCAACATCTCTCCTGGTGGTGGGCTACACTGATACTACCCTATCCTGTTTCCTGGTTATTAACTGTTGCTCTATTTATTTACAGAGGCAGAAAAAGCAAGTAACAAATTGATAATTAATCATCTAAAATTAAATTTTTAATTTTTCAAATTAATTTCTGATGCTATGAAAAAACTAATTATGAGTATCCTGTTTGTTTTTTGTTTTTCACAATTCCTTTTTTCTCAAACTAAAACAAAAAATGACACTATTTCAAGAATTCAGTCGGACACTTTACAAAAGTCAAAACAAAAAACAACTATTGAAAACAATAATGAATGGACAACCTTTTTTATTCCAGGAGTTGTATTTCAAACTTATAGTCCAGATATTCAGGATAGTTTAGGTAGATTTAATGGAGTTGTTATTGAGTATCTTATTGCTGCTTGGATTCATAAAAATGACAATCGCGGACCCAGTCATGGTCGTATATATACAAAAGTGACTTTTTTGAAAAGCAATAAAGAAAATATCAACGATATATTTTATTGGGGCTTAGGACTTGATCTGTCACTGGAAAGAAATCCAAAAAGAAACTATCTGATACCCTACTTTGGTCTTGAGTTCGGAGATATGTTTCAGCGACAATTCGGAAATCTTGTAACTATTACGCCAACTTTAGGTGTTCACCTTTACTCTTCACAAAATTTATTCGTAAATCTTACCGGTGGATATATTTATCCTACCAGACATATTGAGGAATTACGAGGATACACTGTTCAGTTAGGTGTCAATTTTTCTTTATGGTAAATTACTGAATTACAAATAGATGGACAAAACAGATAACTAACACTATTCACGATGGCAAAAAAGATACTTTACTGGTCACCAAGAATCATAGGCATTCTGGCAATCCTTTTTATGATGATGTTCTCAATAGATTGTTTTGATGGAGAAGGACCGGTCATGGATAAATTGATCTGCCTCATCATGCATAATATCCCATCATTTTGTTTTATTATCGTGCTCATAATTGCATGGAAATGGGAATTGATCGGTGGAATCCTAATCGCATTGATAAGTCTTGCAGCAGCAATCATGTTCAAAAGTTTTGCAGGTAATCCTGCTTCACTGCTGGTTATCAGTCCCTTTATAGTTTGTTCTGTACTATTTATGTACCAACATTATTTACAAAAACGACCTAAGAAGTTGGATTGACCAGATAAAGAGATCTGTGTTATGATTTAATTCAGCGGAACAAAGCGATCGTCCAAGGTTTCATATAATCGTTTTCGAAACGGATCATACCTGAAATACTGGTCTGCATCAGGATAATTTTCACCGACATACCTATTCATCAGATAATCAAATGTATAACCTGCCAGCAATCGGGCGGTGAAATTGATCTGATTCATAAAATCCTGATTTGTAATTGTATCTAAATCAAGTTGATATGTCAATTCACCGGATGTAACATCCATAATAAACCTGCCTTCAAATTTATCATAGAGATCATTAGCTGCAAACATGATTTCGGGTAATTGGTTTTCATTTCCGTTTACAGGATTGAATTCGAACCAAAATGCGGAATTGATCCCGTTCAATACAAAATCACTTGAAAAATCATTTCCGAAAAATGATTGATTATCAGTATATTGTGTTGTATATTCCTGTAATTCAATTTGTGCAATGTTAATCATCCAGGCTGATGAATCAAGCTTCATGAAATCTTCCATTGATTTATCGGTGTAGGCAGTAAGGCCATATTTTGACAATTCTTTGGTAAAGGTCAAAGTGAATGCATCCAGAACAGTCTTATCCTGAAGGTTGTCGATGACGAGCGCAGACTGAATTGTATCAGTGACAGAATCCTTTTCAACAGTCCATTTAAGATTCTCCTTGAAAACTGCTTCTGGCAACAAAACAAGTACTGATGGTTTTGGTACATTTTTAACGAATCTGGAAGCCAGCTTACGCTCAGGACTGCATGACGCGAAAAGAAGTGCAGTATTGACAATGATCAGAAAAACCAGCCTCAGTTTCATACCTTTTCTGTTTCACTTTCAAGCAACATCTGAGCAAAACGTTGTCCATAATTCACAGCACGTTGCAAATCAGTATCATTGGGTTTGAATTTTATAAACACATCTGTTTCGGTGTATTTCAGCTTCAGATTTTCGAGGTTTGTCCGGATAAGTTTCATTCCTTCTCCACTCCAGCCATAGGAACCAAATCCACCTGCCAGCTTTCCTTTATCACGTAACGGACTGATGACTGCAAAAAGTTTGTATACCGGAAGAAGAATATTCTGGTTGATTGTGGGGCTTCCAACAATCATGGCTGAACACATGGAAAGTTCAATGTCGATATCACCCAAAGTTGCATGCTCAATATTCATCATCACTGCTTTCATTCCTTCGACAGATTCAATTCCTCTGGCGATTGCCTGAGCAATTTTAGCAGTATTATCATAAGCAGAGACATACGGAATAAAAACCCGACTGTGACGTGGAACATTTATCGCCTCAATCGATAATTTTTCAGAAAGATCAACCAATTCTTTCCACTTTGTCCGAAGAATTGGGCCATGACCAGGACAAACTGCCTTGATTTCCAATGGACGGATACGTTCAATTGCTTTGAGCATGAAACGACTGAAGGGCTTTAAAATCACATCAAAATAATACAGGAAGGCGTCGTCCCAATTACCTACAAGATCATCAAACATCTTTTCATCAGCATAATGGGCACCAAAAGAATCACAGGTAAATAACAACTGATCCTCAACAAGATACGAATACATCGAATCGGGCCAATGCAAATTAGGTGCAGAAATGAAACGCAGGGTTTTATTGCCAAGACTCAATTCCTGTCCATCTTTAACCTGTATACTTTGAAAAGGAAATGACACCATATCAGACAGATAGCGGATTGCATTTCCCGATCCTACGACTTTTGCATTGGGTGCAATTGCAAGAAGATTTGCTACGCTTCCGGAATGATCAGGCTCAGTATGATTCAAAATGATGTATTCAATTTTGGATGGATCAACTTCGGCAGATAGTTTTGCCAGGTAATTACTCCAGAATTTTTCTTTAACTGTCTCAATTACAGCGATTTTATCTGCATTTATTAAATACGAATTGTAAGTGGTTCCATACTTTGTTTCCATTACAACATCAAAGGTTACGATGTCATAATCAATTGCTCCAACCCACTTCACCCCATCAGCAACTTCCAAAATATAAGGCTCTTTCATACGTATACTATTATTATTCAATATCTTATAATTTCTTTTATGATCAAATTAACTACACATTTTTTTGCAAAGTTAAAACTCAATCTCCATTTGTTTAGGTCCTTCTCCCGGATTTTTTAAAGATCTTTCGTTTTCAGTCTCTTCTTCAGTAACAGACTTTTCATCATTGATAACTATTTCATTTATAGCAGTTTCGGCTACATTTTCTTCTTTAGATTCGTTATCATATTCCAATAATTCTTCGTTTTCTATTCCGTTTTCTTCTTCTTCTTCTGGAATCTCAGGTTCAAGTGGTTCCAGAATTTCAAGTGAAGCAAGCGGATGTGTTGTTAACCTACGGCCCTTGGCTTTATAGCTCTTTGTTCCGATAAACTGCACTGCATCAATGATCTCATCCTCGGGCTTTTTGCCTTTCTCATTTACATCATAAACAAGCTGAATCTGGGGAAAATCGTCGAAGAGAATATGTTTTAGTTTGGCATCAGGATGATCTCCAACAAGACTAAAACGCTTATTAACAGGTATTTCATCTTCAAGTTGGAACCTTTTCATATAGTAGAAACCTGTTTCACCTTCTGTATAGATCACAGTAAAAGTATCATCTGGTTCAAACTTCATAATTTGTCGCAAATCATCTTCGAAATGCGTGGAAAGATCATATCCTGAAAGTTTCACTTCGCCATTTTCAAACAAATGCAGAAGCTTGTCGTCCGACATAAATGCTCCAATCAAAGTGCCACGCTGATCAGTATTGAGTCGTTTCACGGTATCGTCATACCAGATTTCGCGTGCACCTAAGGTTGAAACACCTTCGTCGCGTTTCACTATCTGTCTGATTACGTGTTTGGTAAGTGTATTTCCCTTTGAACTTCTTCCCTTGATGGCCAATGTACTGAAATCGAATTCGAAAGAAGTTCTTCTAAGCTTTGGTTGAGGTCGTAATGAAATTTTCAAACTCTCAGCCTCTCCGTTTGGATTGGCTGTAAAATACATAACTTTTGAATCAGGTTTTCCCCCTGTAAGATCGTATTCTTTATCACGCGTAACTCCCACAACAGCAAACCGTTTCACAAAATACGGACCTTTCTTTCCGTCGCGATAAATCAGATTATAAATGGTACGATCATCGTTTTTTCGGAAAACATTGATATGAATAATATGTTCTCCGACAAAGAACTTCGGACTCACTTTTGTTACTAAAAAAGTACCGTTTTCACGAAAAACAATCACATCATCAATATCTGAGCACTCACAAACAAATTCATCCTTTTTCAGTGAAAAGCCTGCAAAACCTTCGTTACGATTAACATACAGTCGCTCATTATTTGCTGCAACAGCAGCTGCCTGAATTGTATCGAAGCTTCTTAATTCAGTTTTTCGTTCACGTCCGGCACCATATTTCTTTTTAATCTGTCTGTAAAAATTGATGGTGTACTCAACAAGATTTGCCAGGTGATTTTTAACTTCTTCCATTTCATTTTCAAGACCTTTGATATATTCATCCGCCTTGAAAGCATTGTATTTGGAAATACGTTTGATCTTGATTTCAGTTAAACGCTCAATATCCTCAACCGTAATTTCACGACGCAGATTGACGATAAATGGTTTCAAACCTGAATCAATCGCTGTGATAACTTCTTCCCAGGTTTCGCATTGTTCAATATCATGATAAATGCGGTTTTCGATAAAAATCTTTTCCAGAGAACTGAAATGCCAGTCAGTTTCAAGTTCTTCCATCCTGATCAGTAATTCCTTTTCTAAAAGATTTTTTGTCTGATGGGTATTATGCCGAAGAATTTCACTCACTCCGATAAATGCTGGTTTTCCTTTAAGTATCACGCAGCAGTTAGGCGAAACAGAAACTTCACAGAGTGTAAAAGCATACAGAGCATCGATTGTCTGATCAGGTGATACACCTGGCGCAAGATGTATCAGAATTTCAACATTTCTGGCGGTATTGTCATCAATTTTCCTGATTTTAATCTTACCCTTATCATTTGCAACAATAATAGAATCTATCAGTGATTGAGTTGTAGTTGAGAATGGTATCTCATTAATTACCAGCGTCTTCTTATCATATTGACTAATTCTTGCACGTATCCTGATACGACCACCCCGTATCCCGTCATTGTATTTTGTGCAATCGGCCAAGCCCCCTGTCAGAAAATCAGGATATAATTCAAAATCCTCATTTTTAAGTATTTGAATTGAAGCATCAATTAACTCATTGAAATTATGAGGCAAGATTTTCGATGCGAGTCCGACTGCAATGCCTTCAACTCCCTGTGCAAGCAATAATGGAAACTTAACAGGTAGAGTGACTGGTTCACGGTTTCTTCCATCATAAGAAAGCTTCCAAACAGTCGTTTTTGGATTGAAAATCACATCGTTAGAAAATTTCGATAACCGAGCTTCAATATATCTTGGAGCTGCAGCACTATCGCCGGTAAGAACATTTCCCCAGTTACCCTGCGTATCAACCGCTATTTCCTTTTGTCCAAGCTGAACCAAAGCATCACCAATCGAGGCATCACCATGAGGATGGTATTGCATTGTATTCCCAATGATATTCGCCACTTTGTTATAACGACCATCATCAAGTACTTTCATCGAATGCAGCAATCGTCTCTGAACAGGTTTTAATCCATCTTCGATTTCAGGAACTGCACGCTCCAAAATCACATATGAAGCGTAATCGAGAAACCAGCTCTCGTACATTCCACTTAACTGCAATGTGCGATGTCCTTCTCTGTTCCCGTCACCAGAACTATGTGTATTTTCCAGATCCATATATATTTATGACAATTAAGCCAGAATTTATTTTTGATTTTAGTTTACAAATTTACGATTCTACTCCATTCTATCATTTCCAGAATCTGATAATCAAGACTTCACACAACATAAAAATCAGGGCCAGAATGATACAATATTTCCATAATTGAAATCCCTTTTCTGAAACATTGGTAAATTCCAAAATATCAGAATGATTATTTCCGATCAGATTCACAGAACGAAAATTTTGTTTTTGAACTACCTTCATAAGTTGCTCATCATCAAGATATTCAGGCATTGATTCATCTCTGTTTTCATTGAACGAAACAATGCTGATCAAACTATCACCTCTCATGAGCAAATAATGGCCCGGATTCTGAATTGAACCATGAAACAATAATTTTGTTCCATTTTCATTGGATCTGTTTTCCGGTATAAATTCAAAAAGCTGGTCAGCCGATAAAATCCGGAAAGGAACATCATCTATCATGGATGTTTTTACATCATAACTATCTGTTTTACCTAATATTTCATACAATGATCCGTTTTCTTTCGCACTGAAACACATCCTGTAGATCATCGGAACAAACAGGTTATGCTGTACAAGATTTGTGAAATTTGGATCGAGCGGACAGGTTAAGGTATATATTGAACCTTTTTCCAATGAAGAAAGCATCAAAAGAGGATCACTGTTAAGCAATTGCATCAAAACCTGAACATTTGATTCAATTTCTGTATGAACAGAAAAATGTTTGCTAACCAATGGTAAATCAGCTTTTTCCGGAATCTTCACAAACACATCAGTCCAAAAAGCATGGTTTTGATCAAGACTTGAAACGCGGGTTTGAGATGTATCAATGATGTTGTTTAATCTGAATCCAAGCCTGGTAATGAGGCCATTATAAACATCTGAGGCATTCCCATTGGGTACCAATAATAGATTTCCACCCTGATTAAGGTAGCTAAGAACTGATCTTTGCAATGCATCTGAAATATCAGATAAACCATTGATTATGATAAAATTAAACCCGTTTATTGACTGGTAATCCACTCTTGCAGGATGCATTACCTGAAACGTAAACAAGCTGTCGCTCTCGAAAACAGCTCGAAGATAAGGATTGGCTTCATTTTCAGAAATTTCTAAAACCCTGATGTTTTTAGCTATAGAAAAAGAGAAAAACATTTCGTCATCAAAGACCAGTGGAAAGTCAGTTATTGATACTTTTCCCTGAAATGACCCAGATTCGGAAAGTATAAACTGCATACTTGCTTCAACAGATTTTTCAGCCTCAATATCTACGTTCTGAATGGCTTTTTGCTCATCACCTATGAAAAGCCTTACTGGCAAACTTCGTATTGCCTCATTTCCGGCATTATATATTCTGACTTTCAAAACCGCAGGAAAACCTGCCTGTACGACAGGTGTTGTAAACCAGCAACTATCAATAAATAAATTCTTTTTTTCAACCGGACTGTTGCGAACTAAAACAAGAATCAGACTTGTATCTGAAACATTTTCAGCCTTTTCAAACGAAGAACTTTGAAAATCAGAGAAGTAATACAAAACTCTGTTTTCACTTTTGTCCACGGCTGATAGGCCCTTCTGGTGTTCGATAACTGAGGAAAATTTCCGGTGAGGTCCAATAACTGAAATCTGGCTGATTGCAGTCAATGCTTCCTGACGGCTCAATGGATAGGAATGTCCAGGTAAAAAATTGTTCTCAGAAACCAGAAATTGTTTTTCTTTTGAAGTATTAGAAATTACATCTGAAGCAAGCCATTTCGACTCTTCAAAAACAGAACTCTCACTCCCCTTAGCCTGCATACTTCTGGAATTATCCAGATAGACAGTGACAAGTGAATTCTTTGCTGATGTATTTGAATTTTTTGAAGAAATAAAAGGCTGAGCAAAAGCAAGAATCAGGAAACTTATCAGCAGCAGCCTTGAAAACAAAACCAGTAGATGTTTGATCGAACTTGTTTTGCTTGTTTGTTGCTTAACTGTTTTAAGTAATTCAATATTACTGAAGTACAGGGTTTTGTATCTTCGGAAGTTGAACAAATGAATAATCACAGGTATGATTAGGGCAAAAAAGCCAAAAAACATCCCGGGATTTAAAAACTCCATTTAATACAGAAATTGAGTGGATAATGAGCACAAATTTACGTTTTCTGCCGGATTTGAACAGGAATCAGTACGCCAGATAAGCAAAAAAAGAAAGCCGGTCCAAATTGAACCGGCTTTCCATTTACACAATAGAATTTATAGGATTCCCTGATCAATCATAGCATTGGCTACTTTGAGGAAACCTGCAATATTGGCTCCTTTAACATAATCGACATAACCGTCGGCCTGTTTTCCATGTTTCACACATGAAGCATGAATATTTTTCATGATGCTGTGTAATCGGGCATCAACTTCATCACTGTTCCAGTTGATTTTCATCGAATTCTGTGTCATTTCGAGTCCTGAAGTGGCAACACCACCAGCATTAACTGCTTTACCAGGTCCAAACAAAATTTTATGTTTTTTAAATACTTCAACAGCATCAGGTGTAGAAGGCATATTGGCACCTTCAGCAACACACATACAACCATTGGCTACGAGTGTTTCTGCATCATCTTTGCCCAATTCATTTTGGGTGGCACAAGGCAGAGCAACATCACATTTCACTTCCCATGGACGCTTTCCGGCAACAAACTGAGCGCCTGGATATTCATAAGAATATGGTTTTACGATATCCTGATTTGAAGCACGCAATTCGAGCAGATATTGGATCTTATCACCTGAAATACCATCAGGATCATAAATATAACCATCAGGACCTGAAATTGTTACTACTTTACCACCCAATTCGGTCACTTTGGTAACAGCTCCCCAGGCAACATTTCCGAAACCTGAAATAGCGACTGTTTTACCTTTAAATTCCTGACCTTTGGTTGCCAGCATTTCCTGAGCAAAATAAACTGCTCCGAAACCGGTAGCTTCCGGACGAACGAGACTTCCGCCCCAGTTAATACCTTTACCGGTCAAAACACCCACATGTTCACGGGTCAGTTTTTTATACATTCCAAACATATAACCGATCTCTTTACCACCAACTCCGATGTCACCTGCTGGAACATCAGTTTCTGGTCCAATCAGTTTCCATAATTCAAGCATAAATGCCTGGCAGAAACGCATGATTTCAGCGTCAGATTTGCCTTTTGGATCAAAATCTGAACCACCTTTACCACCACCCATTGGGAGAGTTGTAAGGCTGTTTTTGAAAATCTGCTCAAAGCCAAGGAATTTCAAGATGCTAAGATTTACACTGGGGTGAAAACGCAAACCTCCTTTGTAAGGTCCGATTGCATTGTTAAACTGCACCCTGTATCCCAGATTAACATGAACTTTGCCATTGTCATCGACCCAAGGCACCTTGAACATCAGAACACGGTCTGGTTCAACAATCCGTTCGATGATACCAGCAGCTTCAAACTGGGGATTCTGTGCAACCACTTCTTCAAGAGATTCCAGAACCTCGCGTACTGCCTGCAAATACTCTAATTCACCCGGATGTTTCTTTTCCAGGTCATTCATGATTTTTTCTAATTTCATCGCTTAAGTGTTTAGTATTGATAATGCGAAAAAGTCTGTTATAAATTCACATTGTTAATTTCTTAACACTGCAAAATTACATCTTTTACTTGATCCACCATTCAAATTCAACTGGAATTTTTATGGTCCGATTCAAATTGGAATAATTCTAATTAATGTATCAAAAAACAAAAAAGTCGAACCTGAATTCAGAATAGGTTTGATCAAATGACATCTGCATCTTAATACCTGGTCTTGTTTCATCTTCAACCATCATTATTTGCAGTTTTCAACATTCAGTTCCTGTTTGATTCGAATTAATTTCAATTGTAGAGTCTGGCTCATATCATCTTGTATAACAGATAATTGAGCCTCAAACACTTTATTGTTAGCCGAAATTTGTTGAATTGTATCCATTTGTTCATACTGAAATTTCATCCTGATATTGGACGGACAAAAAGTAATGACTCCGGGATCTGAACCAGGAAACCAGACTTGTGCTGAAAAAACTTGATTTGGATCCGGGCATTTTCCAATTTTGGAGAGTATAAATTTCGAATCACGACTAATAGGCTCTCCTTCATTATTCAATATTTCCAGTTGCTGATTTTCGTAACGAAATACCAATCGCCCTTCATTTCCGGCATCCAAAATATAAAGATCCCCTGACTTTCGAACGAAGCCTGAAGATGCATTAAATTCTTTATCTGCATCTTTCTTTTTTAAAAGCATACATGATGAGTCAGCAACAAACCAGGTTCCTATAGTCATAGATTCGAATTCTGAAAATCGATAAGTCCCTTCGAAATAAGCAAGAGGCAATTCATTCTGTTCGCTTTTCCCTGTATTCTGACAAGCTGAAAAAACACCTGACAAAATGAGAATAAAAATTACAATTTTTTGATTCATAATAATTTACCTTTGTTTACTTGATGATAAATAAAATATTAAAGGAATAATTGAAAGCAATATAACAGCAGGGATAAAAAGCAAATTCCATATATTGGAGGTTGATTGTGCTGAAACAAACATCATCCACAAGACACTATTAAAAATAAGACCAAGGGAAAAATTAAGCCAACGAATCAACCGGATAGCTCGCTGGTATTGCTTTTGTGCATTTTCAGCTGTGATTTTTACAGGATAATTGTAAGATTCAGGATATCTTAAAAGAATGGTCATCAAAACAAAAAGAAATGTTGCAATGATGGGAATCAGAATCAGATGATTTTTACTTCCCATTCTGTCCATTTCGCCATATAAGTTAAAATGAACAGAAATGATTTCCGGCAATCGAAAATAAAAACTAAATGCACTTACCCAAATTAGAATAATCAAAAAAATACCAACAAATTGAAGCACAGAATCCGCTTTAGTTGGAATCGGTGTATATTTAGGCCTGCTTTCAGTCGATTTTTGCTTAGAAATAGATCCCATACAACGAAATTAGTTGAAATGTTGTATAGAACCTACATCAATTAGCATTTTACTTCCTATATTCAATTAATTATTGATAATTTTGGCAAACAAAACACTATCAATTTATGAGAAAACTATTTTTCCTGCTTTTTGTCATTGTTATGACAAATTCAATGCTAGCTCAAAATGAAAAAGAGATTGCTGCAACAGATGGAACTCTTACTTTTACTGCAAAAACTGTTTCAAACGGAGCCACTTATTCACCAAAAAATGTTCTAGCGATCTGGATCAAAGATGCCAACGGCAATTTTGTGATTTCAAGAAAGGTCATGGCCAATAACCGCAAACAACATCTGGTGAAATGGATGGCAAGTTCAGGCAACAATTCAGCAGATGCAACCACTGGAGCAACACTGAGCAATCACCAAACCCATACAGTTACCTGGGATTGCCGCGATCTGACAGGAAATCTAGTTCCTGACGGAGATTATCAGGTTTGGATTGAATATACCAGTCGTAATTCTGCCAACGGCGGATCACCTGGTCCATCCTATTCTACAACTTTTACAAAAGGAACCGTAACCTTTAACCCTACAATACCTGATGAAGCTTATTTCATCAATATGACTTTGCTTTATGAACCATCTGCAGTTGGAATTTCTGATTCAAAAGAAGCTGACAATTTTTTCACCCTCATGCCAAATCCGGCAATGGATGAATGTACAGTTGAGCTAAATGTTACAGAAGGAAGCTATGTGAATGTATCTGTTTATGATCTAAACGGAAGGCGTATTATGGAAGCATTTGATGGTTATATTGCTGATAATAAGGAAAACATCATCATTTCAAACAATTCACATCAATTGGTTCCTGGAACTTATATCGTGCGGGTAAATACCGGCTCAAAGTTATATTCCCAAAAACTTCTTATTCAGGAATAATCAATCCGGGATTTGTTCAGAAATCTGAATCCCTTTTTCAAACATACGGACAGAGGCGAGTTTTCCATCATCGGTGTAATACTCGTCTCTTCCTTCTTTCAGACTGTTCTTATAATGGATTATCCTTTGAATTTTGCCATTTGGAAACCATGATTTCTGAATACCATTACCGTTTACAAATTCTCCTTTACCCGTAATTTCGCCCGAAACTTTGTAAAATAGCCAGACTCCATCCATTTGTTGAGAATTGTAGATTCCTTCAAGCATTAATGGGCCTGATTCATAAAATCGTTTAAATGGACCGTGTAAACTATCCTTCTGGTAATTTTCGATAGTAACAATCTTTCCTGAAGGGTTAAAATAAGTAAAAAGGCTGTCTTTCAAATTATTACGATAATAACCTATCATCGAAACAGTTCCATTTTCGTGATATTGAATCATCTCTCCTTCCAACTGGTTATCTAGATAAGTTACTGATTGACTGATTTTTCCACTTTCAAAATACCATTCGCATTTTCCATTCAGTTTTCCATCGCGATATTGCAAAACTGATTTTGTATTACCATTTTCCCACTCAGATCTTTTGGCCTGATTACAAGACCAAAAAATCAAAATCGTGAAAAGTAAGTAAGAAAATTTTCGTAAATTCATATGAAAATGCAAAATAGATCACTCATTGAAAAAAGTGTTTCTCAATGGAACATACTGATAATCAGCATGTCGACCAAAATTCCAGTAGCGATTTTCGATTCCGTTATTTGAAAGCGGGCGAGCAAAATAATACTGAGTTTGGAGCATTTTCTTTCCAAAATGAGTTATTCCTTCAGGAATTCCGTTTCCAAACTTCATCAAAGACTCAAGGAAATAATATCCAATATCGAAGCCTTCAAAAGCATATAATTCGGGCTCAAAACCAAAACGATTTCTGAACTGCGTTCTGAACACCAATACATCAGCATCATTGTAATTGATCCTGTTTGGCTCAACAAAAGTTGTGTTCATCTTAACCAAAGGATCAATAAACAGATTTGTAAACCGGTCCCAGGCCGGAATTCCAATCATTTTCACATTAAAAGTATCGGTAACCTGATTTATTTTATTCACAAATTCCATGGCAAAAACATTGTCGTCAGCAAAAGCGATAACCACATTTGGTCGCACAACCGAAGCTTTTCGACTGAATGATCGAATACTGTCAGCACTGTAAAAAAACTCTGTAACCGGATTAGCAAAAGCCGTACTATCGAAAATTGAATTTTGAATATTATGTGTAATCAACTTCTGACCGTCAATTATAACCGATGAAATATATTCATTTTCAGGCATCCTGCGCATAATACTCCTTTTTGTAATCACATCCATAATATCGGAATTGGCTACCATAACCGACGGAGGTATCATACGATTCAGTTCAGTTTGCAACAAACTTGATTCATTTTTAAACTTTGATGAATTCGCCCTGAAAAGAAAAACTTTTGCAGATGGATAATAACTTGTTACAAATTTCGCAAGTTGTTCATATTGATACTGTTCTCCAGGTTTAACTTTTATAACAAAAGGATTATTCCTGATAATTTCCTGTCTTGGTGACATCGGGTTCACTATTGGAATTTGATGTTCCAGGGCAAATGCTGCAACTTTCTCAAAAGCACTGGCAAAAAATGGCCCGATAATCAAATCGCTTTTAACAAGCTGTGGATCTTTTAGCACTTTCGTTAGTTTTGCCTGATCCTGATCAATATCAAAGACAGAGAGTTCGACTTTTAATCCCTGTACTTTTGCAAGAGAATCAAGCGCGATTAAGAATCCTTCGTAGAATTGAATGAACTGAAATGGTTGAAGCGCCTCAAAAGTAGTGGGATTCACGTTTGATGAATATGTTAAACTGTCAGCTTTTTCGAGGTATAAGGGCAGCAGTAAACTAACATGATACTGTTGTTTTGAACCCGATGAATGAAATAAAATATCTGATTTTTGATGACTAGGCTCATCTTCATATTGCACATTATCAATACTTTCTGAAGCAACTGTAGCTTCTGAAACTAGTGTGGAAGGCCTTAAATTATCAGCGATCGGGATTTTCACAATCTGACCGGGAAATACCCTGCTGCCAATTCCGGGATTGGATCTTTCCAGCCGATCAAGCGAAATTCCAAAATCTTTCGCCAGCTGCGAACTTTTCTGTTCCCTGAATACTTCGTGACTTATAAACGGAGATTCAATTTTTTTTTTCGGGATCAGGATTATCTGGCCGACTTTTATGGATTCTGTGAGTCCGGGATTGAGTTTTTTCAACTCCTCTATACTCACAGCATTATTTCTCGACAAGCTATACAATGTCTCACTTTTCTTCACTGTATACCGGATAATCGAGTCTTTTTCAGGTAAATCAACTTCGTTAGCTCGATTACTTTCGGTTTTACTGTCAACTATTGTTTCTGAAGGAATAACTGGTTTTGATTGATCAATGCTTAGCTCGGGTATAACGAGAACCTGACCTGAAAGCAGACCTTTTTCAATTCCCGGATTTGCTTTCTGAAGTGCTTCAATACCAAGATTATATGACTTGGCAATAGAATAAACTGTTTCTTTTGGTTTAACAACATGTTGTTTCACTTCAGGTTTTAATGGCTCAGCCGGTTTTGCTTTTTTGGGTTCAGGAAGCACGCTTTTATTCTGATTCTCAAAAGGATTTACCATCTGAACTTTATCGGGCTGACTTGACTGGACGGCTTCAAGTCTGCTGCTGCCTTTGCCTTCTTTTTTGGGTGAAGGATCAACATAAGGATCATAGTTATTCCTTTTAAATTCTGATTCAGCAACCAAAGGATTTTTATCTTTCAGCGAAATCGGAACCTTTACATAAACACCACCATTAATTGGCTCAGTCAGATTTGGATTTGCCTGACGGATACTGGATTCGGAAACCAGGTAGATATCAGCAATATAGCTAAAACGGTCGTTGTTGGTTGAAACATGATAGATGTAATCATATTCCTTGAGAATGGGTGGCTGATTATCGTTTTCAGGAATTTTCTTTGTTTCAGCCTGATTTGTTATTGTACCCACAGGAATGCGAAG
The DNA here is from genome assembly GCA_964627945.1 of uncultured Lentimicrobiaceae bacterium. Classification (GTDB taxonomy): domain Bacteria; phylum Bacteroidota; class Bacteroidia; order Bacteroidales; family F082; genus CAJBPB01. The sequence continues at coordinate 7,038 of CAZVKW010000006.1, read as the reverse complement.
TACCTGATTAATTCTGATCCCATGACGGGCTGCAGGATTCGAGATTAAAATAGATTCCGGAGTTACCTGATATGCCCTAGAAATCGCATAAATGGTCTGTTTTGATTCAACAGTATGCAGATAATAATTCTTACCGTTGTATTGCTCAATAAGCTGAGAAACTTCAACAGGAACCTGAATTTCAGCCATCGCTACAAAGCAAGTGCTGAAACTGATATAAAGCAACAAAAATCTTAAAATCTTCAACATTGAAATTGAATATTTGATTATCAGACTATTACTCCCATTCTATTGTGGCTGGAGGTTTGGAGCTGATGTCGTATACAACTCTATTGACCCCTTTTACTTTGTTAATTATATCATTTGAAACCTTTGCCAGAAATTCATACGGAAGATGTGACCAGTCAGCAGTCATACCATCAGTCGAATTTACTGCTCGTAAAGCTACAACATTTTCATATGTTCTTTCATCACCCATCACACCGACGGATTGAACTGGTAACAATATCGCGGCAGCCTGCCAAACTTTGTGGTATAAATCATTATCAATCAGACCATTGATATATATATCATCAACCTCCTGTAGAATTCGTACTTTCTCAGCAGTTATGTCGCCCAAAATCCGGATTCCTAAACCAGGTCCGGGAAAAGGATGCCGGTCAATGATAAAAGATGGCAATCCAAGCTGACGTCCAACAATCCTGACTTCATCCTTAAACAGGGTATTCAATGGCTCAACTACCTTTAGCTTCATGAAATCAGGTAGGCCTCCAACATTATGATGTGACTTTATTGTTGCGGACGGACCTTTAACTGAAACGGATTCAATAACATCGGGATAGATTGTACCCTGCGCAAGCCAGATTACATCCTGAATACGATGCGCCTCAGTATCAAATACTTCAATAAAAGTATTGCCGATTGCCTTACGTTTTGCTTCTGGTTCAGTAATTCCATCCAAAGCTGTGAGAAAACGTTCACGGGCATCAACTCCCTTGACATTTAAACCCAGATCAAGATAGGAATGGATTACGCGTTCAAATTCATTTTTTCGCAATAACCCATTGTCAACGAAAATGCAAAACAACTGATTACCAATTGCTTTATGCAATAAAACCGCGACAACTGATGAATCAACTCCACCACTCAATCCAAGTACAACTTTATCAGTTCCAATTTTATCGCGAAGATACTGAACCGTCATTTCAATAAATGAATCGGGAGTCCAGTCTTGTTTACAATCACAGATATCAACAACAAAATTCTTGAGAATAGTCATTCCGTCAGTAGAATGATAAACTTCGGGGTGGAACTGAATTCCGTAGGTATCCTCATTTTGTATTGAAAAACCGCCAACAGGAACATCATGTGTAGATGCAATTACCTTAAAATCAGGAGGTATATTAAGAATGGTATCGCCGTGAGACATCCAAACCTGTGAACCGGAAGGTACATTTTTTAACAGTGGAGATTCGTTGTCGACAAACCCAAGATTGGCGCGACCATATTCCCTGATCTGTGAAGGCTCAACATTTCCACCTTCAGAATATGCCAGAAACTGGGCTCCATAACAAACACCGAGCAAAGGAACCTTTTTACGGATATCTTTCAAATCAGGTACTGGAGATTGTGAATCCCTAACCGAAAATGGGCTGCCAGAAAGTATAACTCCTTTGATGGAAGAACTAATTTCCGGAAAATGATTAAACGGATGTATTTCACAATAAACATTGAGTTCACGAACACGACGGGCAATCAACTGTGTGTATTGTGAACCAAAATCGAGTATAAGTATAGTTTCCTGTTGCATGCAGTATTTCAGGGATTTGTTGCTGCAAAATTAGTGACTCAAAGCCTTGGTTGTGTGTTTATATGAAAATTTAAGTTTATAAAGGACTGGAACAACCTAGAATCCAGTCAGATCAAACATTCCAGACATATCTATTTTGAAAATGTAAATTCAGAAATCAACAGAAATATGACATTCCGAAGAGATTATTTGTAATTTCACCGCAAAAACATATCATGGCTACCCGTCGAAAAACATCTCCGACAGCAAGTAAAAAAAAGAAAGGTGGATTAGGCCGTACCTTGGTTCTGGTCATCATTAGTATTATCGTTTTAGCTGCTATAGCATTGTCGATCAGCTATTTCTATATTAAGAATGATCGTAAATCAGCCCCTGAATTCAAAGAAGTCGCTATCATTGACCCCATAAAAACCACGAATGAGCTGACACCTGATCAGCAAACCGGACAATCAAAGTCAATATCAGCTGTATCAGATGAAAAAGAGGTTTCCGAGAATAAATCACGGAATTATTCCAAAAGTTCGATCGATGGAACCTGGGTGAGTACTTCAAACGGAGCCATGCTTAGTCTTGAAAACGAAACATATCTCATTGATTTTCCTTCTGTTGAAAAGATCAAACCTTTAAACGGACATTTCGTTGTTAAAGACAAGAACATTACTTTCATTGCTACCGGTAAAGATGATGCATGTGGCACTGAACCAGGTCAATATTCATTCAGTATTATGGAAGATGACCTGGTATTCAATAAGATAAGTGATAAATGCGACAAACGCGCCAAAAGTATCACTGCCCGGTGGTTTAAACTCAAATAAAAAAAAAGGTCGCTCCGAAAGAAGCGACCTTTTTTTATTTGATATTATGATGTTAATCTTTCAATGCTTTTTGTTTGATTTCCAGTAATTTGAGATCATCCTTTGCATTGCTGATTTTCTTTTCATATTCAGCTTTCATGATACCGGCTTGTTTGCTGTTGGCAAAGAAACCAATGTTATTTTCCCATAAAGCAATCTCTTCACGCAACTTCTGAATCTTCTGACTCAATGCAGTACGTTCACGACGGATGTTGTCATTTCCTGAATCTGATTCACGCCGTGGATGATCGAAATGTGAACGGTATTCGTTTGCATTAAACTCTTTTTCAGTGAGTTTCATTTTATCGAATAATTCATCGATGGCCTTGCGATAGGTAATCTGAAGCTGATCCTTCACTTTGATTGGCACATGACCAATTTCCATCCAGCTGCGTTGAAATGCTTTCAGCGATGCCAGATTTGTATTGCGGTCGCGGGTTACTTCAAAACTTTCAATCTGTTTGATAAGTTCTTCTTTTTTCTGAAGATTTTCGTCTTCGCGGCCACGCATTCCATCGAAATGTTCGGCTTTGTGTTTAAAGAATTCATCGCAGGCTGACCTGAATCTCTTCCAGATTTTATCAGAATTTCTTCTGGGAACCGGTCCAATCTGTTTCCAGTCTTCCTGAAGTTTTTTGATTTGGTCAGTCGCTTTGCGCCATTCATTGCTTTCTTTCAAAGCCTCAGCCTGGGCACACAGACTTAATTTCTGGTTATAATTTTCAAGTTGCTGTTCTTTGAGTTTTCCGAAATATTCTTTTTTATTTTCAAAGAAAACATCCATACCGGCTTTGAAACGGGTCCAGACTTCATCGTTTAGCTTTTTAGGTGCTTGTCCGATTGATTTCCACAAACGGAAGAGTTCGCCAATTTCGTTTGATTTTTGCTGCCAAGCATTTAAACCATCAACTACCTCATTATTAAGCTCTTCAGTTTTTTCACATAAAATAATTTTTGCCTGATAATGGTTCATTTGCTCTTCTTGTAAGGAGGCATAATGTTCGCGTCGGATGGCGTTGATTTTATCAGTTGCTATTTTGAATCGCTCCCAAACTTCGTCCTTTTTATCCTGTGGAACGGGTCCGATCTCTTTCCAGTCTTCATGAAATTTCTGTAAAAGCTTAAATGATCTGATTACAGAAGGTTCAAGAAGCAATTCCTCTGTCTTTTCACAAAGCTCGATTTTTGCTTCGAGATTCTTCTTCAGATCAAGATCACGCAATTCGCGGTTGATCTTCACTTTATCAAAAAATTTCTCTACAAGAAAATGATAAGTATTCCAGAGATTTGAAATCTCACCTGCCGGAACCTGCCCAATTTCTTTCCATTTATCCTGAAGTGCTTTGAATTCGTCGTAAGTCTTTTTCAGCGTTTCTTCAGAAGAAATAAGATTCTTCAACTCATCAAGAATGGCTGCTTTCAACTTCAGGTTTTCGCCTTTTTGCTTTTCGAGCAGATCATTATGATGGGCTTTGTTTTCCTTATAAATATTAAAAGCTGCTTTAAACCTGATCTCAAGCGGGTCGTCAACATGATTATATGACTCTTTATCTCCACCATCAACAATAAACTGTTCCAATTCAGTTTCAATGTCTTCCTTGTTCAGTTTCAGGAAATAAACCTTTACGGCAGCAACTTTATTCTTGATCTTGGCAACGTCTTTTTCAAGAACTGTTTCCTCAAGTAATTCAACTAATTGCAACTTATTCAACTCTGAATAATCATGCTCCAGATCCTCCTCTTCCACATCGTGTTCAGCTTCGTGTGGGATTGGATCAATATGTAATTCTTCAACCATGGGTATTTCAGGAACTTTTTCTTCTTCCTGAATAATTGCTTCAGTAACTTGTTCTACTTCAGCAACTAATTCCATCTCTTCCACCGGTAAACGATCTGGTTGAACAGCAGAACGGATGATAATTGCTTCTTCTGCAGAAATTACTGGCAGAATTAGGGTTTCCCCGGCTTCCTCGGGAGCAGGTGTAACAGTTTCAACTGTTTCAGTAGCTTGATTAATAACAATTTCCGACAATTCTTCGGATTGTGCACTAACCTGATTTTCAGGTTGTTGAAGTTCTTGATTTTCCATTATCTTACAATAGTGTTGTTAGTAATTATCTGAATGTCAACAATTTACATCGTAACAAACTGATATGGGTTCATTTACAATTTGATTTGCAAAAGTAGAAATTTAATCGGCTTAACAAATATTTTCGTTGAAGCTTCATTTGGCCGGCAAAGAAAGCCTGTTTATCAATGCATTTAAAGTTTTATCTATTGTGAAATTTTTAAACAGTTGGTGCGTATCGAAGTTTTAGGACTATTATTTAAAAATCAGATTATCAGATATTTGAAAAGTATATACTGGATTCACTATCTGATATTTGATTGCAAATCCTTACACCTTGTCCAAAGCCTGACTTAAATCCTGAATAATGTCCTCAACATTTTCGATTCCGACTGACAATCTGACCAATCCATCGCTGATTCCTGCTGAAATCTTTGCTGATGCTGACATTTTGGAATGCGTCATGCTGGCCGGATGCTGAATTAATGTTTCAATTCCACCCAATGAGACAGCTAGTAAGGCAAGTTTTACGTGATCCATCATGATCTGACCTGCAGAAAAACCACCTTTTAATTCAAAACTAATCATTGCGCCCGGTCCACGCATCTGTTTTCTTCCCAACTCATATTGGGGATGAGATTTCAAACCGGGATATTTCACCCATTGGACTTTTGGATGTGCTTCGAGAAAATCAGCAACTTTAATAGAATTTTCCTGGGCTCTTTCGATTCGGATTCCGAGTGTTTTTAAACCACGACGTGTGAGCCATGCCTGATGAGGATCCATATTCGAGCCCATAATAACCATTATAGGTCGGAGCTGATCATACATCTCCTTGGTTTTGGTCACGATCATACCTGCTACAATATCAGCATGTCCATTGATAAATTTGGTCATTGAATGCAAGACAATATCGGCCCCCAGATCAAGTGGATTCTGAAGATAGGGACTGCAAAAAGTATTATCCACACAAACCGGTATATGATGTTCGTGAGCTATTTTACATATCTCCTGTATATCAGTAATTTCAATGGAAGGATTCGAAGGAGTTTCAAGAAAAATAAGCGATGTTTCAGGGCGAATTGCGTCAATTACATTCTGAACATTGCTTGCATCAATAAATGTGGATGCAATTCCGAATTTTGAATAATGATTTTCAATAACATTTCGCGAAGGACCATACAATGAATGATGACCTATCATATGTTTTCCCGGTCTGAGAAAAGTCTGATAAACTGTATTTACTGCTGCCATTCCGGAAGCAGTTGCAATTCCACCATAACCATGTTCAAGACTTGCTACAGCATTTTCCAGCTCTTTGATAGTTGGATTTCCAATACGCGTATAAATATATCCATCTTCTTCACCTGAAAAACATTTCGCTCCGTGTTCAGTATTTCTGAATTTAAAGGTTGATGTCTGATAAATCGGTGAAACGGCGCTGCCAAGGGAATCTTCCAATGCACCCGAATGAACTGCGAGGGAATCGAAACCCAGATTAGTATTTTCCATTTGTAGAATATTGATATTTAATACGTTAGAAAGGCCAGAAATTATTATCGTTCCATATTTGCTCTTTCAGGTCTTCGTTGAGCTTATGCAAAAGATGGTGATGACCTTTTTCCCAATCGGCAAGCATCTGATACATACTTTTTTCGTTTTCATCAGTTGCTTCAGCAGCACGGTTTGAGTATACTTCAATCGCACGGTTTTCGAAATCAATGGCAGCCGAAATTGCTGCTGCTTCAAAACTTGCGGCTGAAATTTCCTTTTTGATATTTTCTGTCAGGATCATCACCGCATTGCTTTCATCAACATCCTGTTGCATATCGTTGTGAAGAAATTCATGACTCTTTTCGTAATGCGAAAACTGACGCGATAAAAAGTTGATGTGAGCGTCTTCTTCCTCGGCCATCATTTCGAAAATTTTCTTTGCAGATTTACTTTCACTCTGGCGGGCAACCTGTGTATAAAATGCTTTACCACGACGCTCAAGTAAAATAGCAGTTTTCAAAATATCTGTTGCAGTTTTATTGGATTCCATATTGAGGATTTTTGAATGATTTCTAGCTAAACAACAAAAGTAAATCTTTTCAGTCAGACCTCGGTAGTAGTGTCAGGGTCAGCGCGAAAAAATATAAATTTGTACTCATTCTAAATTGAAACAAAAGTGTTGCTAAAATATATACAATCGACTTTAAATAAGCTCTATAAGGAGATTACTGGACTTGATTGCAGTTTAATTGAACCCATTCCTGAATCCGGATCTCCCCGAAAATACTATCGGCTGATATCTGAAAAAGCGA
>CAZVKW010000005.1:32476-55424 GCA_964627945.1 uncultured Lentimicrobiaceae bacterium | reverse complement strand
CTGCGCAGCTTTTTCTGATTTAATATTTTATTCTAGTAGAACATGACGCGGTTATCAACGATTTCGCTGATTTTTTCGATGGCTTTTAACATGGCATTGCTTGTAACACTTTGTCCGAATGCGGTTGATTTTTCTTTGATAATCTGCTCATAAGAATCGCGCTCAGCAGCCGTAACCATTTCTTTCAACTGAAACATATAGGCTGCACCTGTTCCGGCAACCGGACCAAACTGGTCACCTGTAGAAAGTGAGAAAATCTGTCCGATTACTTTGCTTTCCTGCCCGAAACCAGTCAATACGCGGCTATCGAAGGAAACATTAGCAATATCCTGTGCAGTGGTTTTAAACTGTGTTGCAAGTGCATTGAAATCACTACTGTATGATTTCATCTGTTCAACCAGCATTTCGCCTTTCTTAGCATTCATTACCTGCGGTTTGATGATGTCTTTTACATCTTTCCATGAAGCAATTCCCTTTTCAGAACTTTTAGTAAGAACGGCAACAACATACATATCTTCAAGATCGAAAATGGTTGAAACGTCTCCAACTTCGGTTTCCGGAGTAAATGCCCAACGAATAACCTGACGTGCATTTTCAACTCCGGTGATTTTACCGGCAGTTGCTTTCAAATTCGGAGCAACGCGTTTGTTAAGGCTTTCTCTTTCGATTGTTTTGTCAAAATCAGCGCGTGTCTTGCTGCTTGATGCAAATTTGCTTGCCTGTGCAAAAATATCCTGAGCAGTCTGGGTGCTTGAAGTGATCTGACGTGTAATGGTTGCAAGACGAACTTTCTTAACAGGTTCTTTCTTATCCGTTACCTGAATGATATGGTATCCGAAAGCAGTTTCAACAACACCCATTGTACCAACTTTATTGTCAACAACAAATTGATTAAACTGTGGCACCATTTGTCCGTCCTTGAACCAACCCAAATCTCCGGCTTTTTGTTTGCCACTTGGATCATCAGAATAGGTGGTAGCAAATGCTGCGAATTTTGTATTACTGCGTAAAATCTGTGAATATAGGCTGTCAGCGAGGCTCTTTGCGGCTTCCTTACTGCGTGATTGCTGGCTACGTAAAGCTCCCTGATAAGAAAGGAGGATATGTGTGGCTTTCAATGAATCGGGACGCATAGCAACATCGGCAATACGAACCAGTTTATATGAACCATTGTCGAGATAAGGACCGTATACAAATCCTTTTTCATTGCTGAAAATCACATTGTCAATAGCCGCTGGAACTTCTTTCTGACTTAGCCAGGTGCTATCGTAACGATCATCAGAATTAGCGTTTACAAAAGCGGAAACATTTGGAGTCTGTGTGAATTCTGAAACCATATCTTTAACAAAGTCTTCAGCATCTTTTGTGTCTTTCGCTGATGGCTTGATTTCGAAAACTACATAATCAATATCACGCAATGCTTCGCGATCATATGATTTTTTGTTTTTGTTATAGTATGCGATATAATCGTCGTCGGTGAGTTTTACGGTTGAATCAGCGATAGTGTTGTATTTCACACCAACAAGTTTTACAGTGGCTTTGTCGTTTTTCTCATGATAAACCATTTTTGCCAATGATTGTGGCAAATAATAACTCTGTTTCACCAGGTTCTGATATTTGGTGCGCAGACGATCTTCTTTTACGTAACGCTCAAAGTTAAGCCATTGGTCACGTTGTGCCTGAGGCAATTCGCCCAGTTTCTGAAGATAATTGACGACAATATTGCGGTCAAATTCTCCTGTTTCAGGATTTGAGAAGTTCTGTATAACAGCTGAATGAGGATTTGGTCCTGTGATCTGATCGAAGAGTTCTTCGCTGGATACAGACAGTCCAAGTTCTTCATATTCCTTTGCCATCAGATATTTTTCAAGCATCTGACCCCAGGTATTGTCACGAAGACGCAACAGATCATCCTGATTTAGTTTGTCGGTCTGACGTTGACGCTTTGTTCCTTCAACATTGTCTTCAAATAATTTATTGAAATCCTGATTGTTGATTTCTTCTCCTTCAACGATCCCGATGTTAACCTGGTTTTTCCTGCTACGTTTGGTGAAGTCTCCTAAAATGAAGGCTGCCAATGCTACCCCAATAATTACGATCAGTAATCCGGATTGTTTTCTGATTTTTCCAATAACGGCCATAGTGAATCTTTCTTTTTAAAACAGGGTGCAAATGTACAAAGGAAATTTTAAGTAACGAAATAAAATCTGGATTAATCCTTGTACGAAAATTTATTTATAAATAATTAATTTTCAATATCTTATATGTTGATAACTTTTGAATAAAACGCATGAGAGGCAATTTTAAGCATTTTATCGAGAAATTAAAGCAGGATTCTCACACCTAATCTAACAGCTTCACTTTCACTTCATCAATCCGGTTTTGTTTTGCTATGGTTATTGTAATTTCATATTTATCATATACTATGTCTTCTCCAGGTGGAAGAATCGAATGTTATCTCAATTTCTGATACAAAACAAGGGCAAAACTTTGGGGCCAAAAAATAGATATTTGGTCTTCAATAATTTATGATAATACCAATCATTTCTAGGTAATAAACCGAGATCTGCCTAATACTGAATGAGGAAAGCGTTCGATAAAAGAAAACCTAAGGCTCGTCTTCCTCCTGAATTTCGATGGTTGCACGAATATTATGAATGGTACGTCGGTCAAAACTCTCAGTGGCTGTCAGGCTATCGCCAAAAATGATTTTATCAGGAGAGGTGATTTTCACAAAAGCACTTGTATAGATATTATGTTTTTTTTGATCCCAGTAAAGCTGTTCGGTATTAAGTGTTTCGAGTGTTTTAAAATTCTCGACTAAAACATCATTTCGGGCAATCATAATCTTGGTGTTTTCGTAATTGATTCCATAATTGGCCCGGATATGGCTCCCCGGCTGATCGGATGAATCATAAATCCAGGCTTCGAAACCATCGGGAAATTCGCTGTACACTTCTTTACCTTCAAAACGCTTCATCAGCGGGGCAGTCAAACGAATTTTAATCCTTCCTGAGTCGCTGCGAATAAAAACAACATCTTTCGCACTCACAGCTTCCAGTGTATCAGCACGTGTCACTTCTTTGACTGTTGTGATCGAGTTTTCGCACGAAAACAAGGTCATAAGAGTAAAAAAAACTATTATGATTGATGAAATTATCCTATTTAATATCCTGATTTCCAACTCAGTATTTCTATTTAGCTGCTCTAATTTTTGTTTCTTCGGTAAACCAACATTCAACAGTATACAAACTTCCTTCCCTCAATTCGCGCAAAAGAATCTCCTCCCTGTCGGGGAATTGAGCTGTGTATTGAGCGATCAAACGTGCAGCTGTATCGGCCACCTTCGCATCCAAAGTTAATGCTTTGTTGAATTTGTCAACTGCAGCCCAAAAAATTGTTCTGTTCGAGAAATCATCGTTTCCACAATCCGGGGCGCTGGCAGTATATAAATTTCCAATTGTGATATAGGCAGCGCCGTCATTTGGATTCAGTTCGATAGCTTTGAGTGCTTTTTGCCGCGAAGCCGGGAAATTGTGCATATCTCTGTATGCCTCGGCCATCATCAGAAAGGCATCGTGGGCAATAGGTTTTTCTTCCGATTTTGAGGCAGCTTCAAGAAATGGTAAAGCTTCGACTGGTCTATTCTCTTTTAAAAGTAAGCCACCAATAGTGCAGGCAAGCTCCGGCCCGGGATTGAGCTCATACAGGCGTTTATTCATTTCTAGAAACAACGGATTATCCTGACAATTAATTAGTTGTAGAATTTTTGTAAGCTGATCCAATTGAACCATATTATCAGATGATTCAACAAATCCTGCCTGAAATACTCTTATTACATCCTTACAACGAGAAAAAGGCTCGAAAGTCTCATCCAAATTTTCCCGAAGGTTTTTAGATATTTCTACCTTCCTCTTATCTCCTTTCTGTGAAAACTCTGCCATTTTTTTCTCCAGAATGAATGAAATATCGCCATAAGTCAGATAAATACTGAGGCTATCGCATTTCTCGTATTTTACCATTTTGATAAGGGAACGAAAAAGATAAATCATTGCCATTCCATCTGAATTACTTTGTTCCAGATGGAAAGATTCATGCAAAATTTCAAATGCCTCAACAAAACGCTTGTCGTTGTATGTGTACAGATCAATCCCTTTTTGACCCAGAAGTGCACCTTTCTGCGGTAAACCGGTAACTGCATGATTCGGGAAATAGTGAATCTGTTTGTCGTACAGAAGCATGAGCGAATCGATCAAAATCTCTTTAGCATTTGCATCTGATTCATTTTCAATGAGAAACTGCATCATCTTCACGCCATCAGTATATAGTGTTTCAAATTCTACCGGACATTGTTTGAACATCCTTTTCCATGACCTGAGAAGCTCAGGAGGAAGTTCACTGGTGTATCCGTTCTTTTTCCAATCCAGATAATGAGAGCGATAGAGCGAATTCATGCCGGAGCATGATAAACTATCGTCTATGAAAGCCGGCTGTATTAAATGGGTAGAGTTATTTGAAATGATGCAGTTCGCTGAAGCGATACTTCCGGTTTGCAGGGTAATCAGAAATATAGCCAGAATTAAACTTCTAAGCTTCATTTTACCTGATTGTTCGGCTGATTGATTAATCGTATTTGCGTTTTACAAACCAACGTTCATATAATGAAACGCCTACAGTAAAATTAACGAAATTCTCCTGAATCAGATCATGGCTTGTAGTACCTGTACGACCGACCTCCAAACTTAAATCAACAGTGGTTAATGTACGTGGCAATGGCAATCCCAAGCCAACACTTACGCCAAACTCCATGATCGGAACTCCATTTACCTGCAGATAGGTTTGGTTATAGCGCAAACCGCCACGATAGGTAACACGTTTCCAATATCCTGAGATAGAACTGAAGTTGGGAGTATATTGCCCTCCCACAGAAATTTTCCAACTATCAATCAATGAATCATTTACACCAAACGAAGTGAAATTCTTCCAGTTCTGCCAGTTAAAATCGGCTCCAACCAACCAGCGGTCACTTTTTTCAAGCACGGCGCCAAGTCCGAAACTGGCCGGTAAAACAAGTTTTCCCTTTGCATTGGGATTGTATAAAATGGTATCTATTATATATTCAACATTTCCATCAACACCGCCAAACATAGAGGTAAGCAAAAAATCCTGCTTCACATTCAGATTGATTTTCTGGCTGTATGTGGCGCCGAGATTGAGTTTGTAATCATTTCCCAATTTAGTGTTATACAAGAGTCCAAAATCGAAAATGAAATCACTAGCCAGTACTCTTGACGAAGCTTTTGTATTGGCATACAGGCTCGAATCAGGAAAAAACATGATAGCGCTGGAAGTATAGCGACCAAAAATATAGGTAATATTGGCTCCAAGCGAAAAATGCTCTCCCAAGGTAAAGGCGTTTCCAAGATAAACCTGATTCAGTCCGCCATCGCCTGTAAAATCTTTGGTGTAGTTTCCGGTAAGCTCGTTTTTATAAGGTATTTCAACATTGTAGCCTACTTTGCTGTATGGCAAAACACCTAAGGCTGTATGCCACCAATGGTTAATTGGGAAACCAATCGAAAAATAATTGATGGAGGCATATGTACCCTTTTCGCTTTGCGTATTCGTCTTAAAATTTACCTGACCCATATTAAAGCCGGTATTAAGCAGGAACGAAAGTGAATCGAAATCTGCATAAGAAGCAGGGTTCGAAGGATTAACAAACCTGTTTGAACTGATTGCAGTCGAAATTCCTCCCATAGCCTGAAGCCTTGCGTTTACACTTTTCGACTCCAGTTTACCGATTCCAAATCTTGAATAGGGTGAATTACTGCCCGTTTGGGCTTGTCCGTACTGATATGCCAGAAGCACCAGCAGGAAACACAAAAATCTTCTCAACTTATTGTTTGTCATTAAAATCCAAAATAACTTTCAGTCCGTCCAACACCAAATTGGGGGCTGCAAAGATGCTAAAACTAAACTTGTCATCAAAATAAATATTGTCTCCGCCCCCGATCAAAACTGTTAATTCTTCGTAATTTACCCTGAAAGAATCAATGATTGTCTGTATTTCGGCCCTTACACCATGATAGACTCCGGCCTGCATCGAACTGTGTGTTGTGGTTCCGATCAGTCCGATTTCCCGTTGAGGTTCAACCAAAGGTAATTTGCCGGTAAATTCATGCATGGCTTTGAAACGCATATGAATTCCCGGACTTATCAGTCCACCGCGATAGATTCCGTCGGACTGAAGCAGGTCATATGTGATACAGGTTCCCATATCAATAACCAGTACATTTTTTGCAGGAAATTGTTTCCATGCTGCTGCTACACCCGCGATACGGTCACGGCCAAGTGTTTCGGGAGTATCATAATCAATCAAAAAAGGTAAAGGAGTGTTGTGATTCAGTAGGATGAGTTTCGGAACGCCTGATAAAAGGTTTATCAATACTTCAGGTATTTCGCGTACTGAACTGATGATTGCGCTTCGGATTGATGCTTGTTTTTTGATAAATGATTCAAATACAGACAATTCGTCCAATTTAAAGCGCACAATCTCAAGCAGCTTTGATTCATCAAAAACAGCCGCTTTCACATAGGTATTGCCAATATCAACACAGATTTTCATGCTTTCGAATTTCACTTTGGTCACAAAATTACTGATAATGAGGCTGTAAAGATAAAATATGAAAAAATGTTTTGTGTTATAAATAATTGTGCTACTTTTGCACTTCCAAAAATGTTGGCATCATAGCTCAGTTGGTAGAGCGTCGGACTGAAAATCCGTGCGTCCCTGGTTCAAGTCCGGGTGATGCCACACACAAAAGCCCTGATTATCAAGGGCTTTTTTCATTTTAAGCCCTTCCGAAACAATTCATCTCATTCAGCAACCGATTGCGGACGATTCAATCGGAACATTTCTCCAAAAAATGAACAAGATCAGATTTGGTGGACTATCTTTGCATACAAATGATATTAAACTAATACAATGAAAAGAGCATTGATAGTAACCGGAGGGGGCGATTGTCCCGGATTGAATGCGGTTATCAGAGCCATAGTGAAGCGGGCATCTCAGGAAAAAGACTGGGAAGTTTTGGGTAGTATCCAGGCCTTCAATGGTGTGTTGTGGGAGCCCAGCGAACTGAAATTACTCACTCCTGAAGTAGTGAAAGGTATTCATTTTCAGGGTGGTACAATAATAGAAACAACGAATAAGGGCGGCCCATTTGCCTGGCCGGTTAAAAACAAAGACGGAAGCTATTCTGCTGTTGACCGTTCGGATGAGATGATCCGCAAACTCCAGTATATGGGCATTGATGCTGTTATCAGCATCGGAGGCGACGGATCACAACGTATTTCACAGGCTTTGTTCGAGAAAGGACTCAATATTATCGGAGTACCGAAAACCATTGACAATGACCTTTCAACGACTGACTCAACCTTTGGATTTCAAACCGCTGTTGAGATAGCCACCGAAGCAGTTGACAAACTCGTGACAACCGCAGCCAGTCACAACCGAGTTTTCGTGGTTGAAGTAATGGGTCGTTATGCCGGCTGGATCGCACTAAACGCTGCCGTTGCCGGTGGTGCTGAAGTTTGTCTGATTCCTGAATTCCCTTATGATATCAATCTCGTGAAAGAAAAGCTCGAAGCCCGCTTTAACCGCGGAAGAGGCTTTGCTGTTGTGGTTGTTTCGGAAGGTGCACGCGCAAAAGACGGTGAGTTGTCGGTTGAAGAAAACACCGAGGTGGGCTATGAAAACCTGCGTCTGGGTGGTGTAGGCCGCAACCTCATCAAACAGCTGAAAGCTGCTGGTTTTGAACCGGATATGCGCGAGACTGTTCTTGGTCACTTGCAACGTGGAGGTATTCCGATCGCATACGACCGTGTGCTCTCTGCACAGTTCGGAGTAAAAGCCTTTGAAATGGCTATGGCTGGTGATTTTGGCAAAATGGTTGCATATCGTCATCCAAAATTCATTTCAGTGCCACTCATCGAAGCTATTGCTGAACCAAATTTTGTGACCCTCGACAATGCTCTGGTAAAAACTGCCAGCGGTCTGGGAATTTCTTTGGGTATTGACATTCCAAAAGAAATACCGGTTGTTGAATAATCATGCGGATCAACGTCATATCGACCGCAAAAAAAGCTGAAAGCAATGATTTTTCAGGTAAAACTGTTGTCATGATCGATGTCCTCCGGGCCAGTTCGGTCATGACAACTGCTTTATGGATGGGCGCTAAAGCCATTCTGCCGGTTTTGACTCCCGAAGATGCTCTTCAGGAATATTCGCGGTTTGAAGCCGGAACTGCCCTGCTTTGTGGTGAACGCGAAGCCCGGCGGATCGAAGGATTTCACCTCGGTAATTCGCCGCTTGAATTTACCCGCGAGGCTGTTCAGGACAAAATCATCATCCATACCACCAGCAACGGAACCAGAGCCGCCAATGCAGCAATCAACGCAAATCAGCTTTATGTTCTCTCATTTCTTAATATAGATGCTGTTGCCATGCATCTTTCGGAACAATCGACTGATCTCAGCATCATCTGCTCAGGAACGGATGAACAGTTCTCGATGGACGACGCCCTTTGTGCTGGCATGCTGGTTTCCATACTTTCAAAAGTAAAACCGATAGAAACAGATGATCTAGCCTCCACCCTGAAATCCTTCGCTGAAGCAGAACCGAGCGGTCTTCGCTCAAAACTAAGCTCATGCAAACATCTTAACTATCTGATTCAGAAAGGATTCGAAAAAGATATTGATTTTTGTCTGCAAAAGAATACAATGCCTATTATTCTGTCGCGCAACGGCCGTCTTATCATTACTGACCAGCGTTTTTAGTCAATTTCTGATTTCTGGCTCATTGAATCTCTCCTAAAAGGAATTTTTTCATCATTCTTTAGTATTATCAGTATTTTGCAAGCGATTGCTTCGCTACCTTTGCCCCTTTATGAAGCTCTAAATCATTCCCCATATTATGAAAACAAAATTTTACGGAAGTATTCTAACCGGCCTTATTCTGATCGGAAGTATTTATGCCATTTATTTCTTTACCAATAAGAAAGATGCACGGAAGGATTACGAAGACTTCCTCAAAAAAACCGCTGTCGATATCCCGGCTCCCGGAACCGATCTGAAAAAGATTCCAAAAGCAGATCGCCCTGATCTGGCTGCCTATCAGAATTTCAGACAAACCCTTGATCCTGCTCTTGGAAATGTTCCGATAAAAAGACAATATGAAGCCTATCTTCAGACAAAAAAGATGGAAACAGAGGCTGGCCGTGGCACTTCTATCCTCTGGGAAGGAACAAGCGCCAATATGGGAGGCCGTACCCGTGCTTTGATGTTTGACCCGACTGACAGCCAGCATAAAAAAGTCTGGGCTGCAGGTGTAACCGGCGGAATTTGGTATACATTGGACATCACAGATGTAAACGACGACTGGGTTGCTTTGAACGATTTTTATCCAAATCTATCGATAAGTTCGCTAGCCTACGATCCCAACGAACCCACAACATTTTACGCCGGAACAGGTGAGGCACAAACAGCCCGCATCATCTACCGCGAATCATCCGGATTGGGAATGGGCATTTTAAAATCAACCGATGCCGGTGATAGCTGGGAGCTGATTCCTTCAACTTCAGAATTTGCCTATGTGACCGATATTAAAGTACGCAACGAAAACGGTGTAAGCGCGATTTATGCTGCCGTTGTTTCGGGAACTTATCAGGGCGAGGACCATGAAAGTCAGCCTTCTGATGGATTGTATCGCTCGACTAACGGCGGTGTAAGCTGGGATCAGGTGTTGCCTGTCATTCCCGGAACGGCCAATTCAGTCTACGCTCCTGCCATGATCGAAATTGCAGCGAACAACCGCATTTTCGTCGGAACGATGGAAAACCTGGACAAAAAAGGGGGTGCAAGCATCCTGATGTCAGATGAAGGTATTGCCGATACATGGTCGTCGTACACCCATTATAATGAAGTTATTTCGGCTGAAGGTTATTATAATGTGCCTGCCCGAACCATTGTAGCCAGCGCCCCTTCAAATCCAAACATTCTGTATGCACAGTTTGCTGCAGGTTATATTCAGAATTATGATTTTACTTATTACCGCGGACGGTATATGGCCAAATCGATCGATGGTGGTCTAACATGGTCATCCATGAATATTCCGGATTCAGATTGGTCGACCCTTGCCTGGCATGCTTTCGTCCTGAAAGTGGATCCGGAAGATCCCGCTTCCATCTTCACCGGTGGACTTGATTTGTGGAAAACCGACAACAGCGGTCAAAGCTGGGAACATATTTCCGACTGGTCGCTGATGTACTATGGTGGTGGCGATGCGTATGTGCATGCGGATCAGCACAATATCGCTTTCCGTCCTGAAAATCCGACCGAGGCCATTTTCTCCTCCGACGGAGGTGTGTTTTTCTCCGAAAACGCCAATCTTTCCATTCCAACCTTCGTTGAACGCAACCGAAATTACAATACACTACAGTTTTATAGTGCCGATATCAATCCCAGCACTTCGGTGTATCAATTTATCGGCGGATTGCAGGATAACGGGAGTCTGAAATACAATGGAACTCCGCTTTCGATCTTCAATATGGTGAGCGGTGGTGACGGAGCTTTCTGTTTCTGGGATCAGACCGAATCGAACCTTACCATCACTTCGATTTATTACAATGTTTATCTGATCTGGCGCAACAACCAGAACATCGATTACTTCGATGGCGGTAACGGAACCTTTGTTTCTCCGGCAGATTACGATTCAGAAAACAATATTCTCTATTCCAACGCAACCACTTTCACAGGCAGTAATCCCGGAAAAATCTACCGGATTCTGGATATTGGAGGTTCTGCAACCGATGGTGATCTTGACCTTGGCATTTTCAGCACCGTTCCATTTTCACACATCAAATGCTCAAAATACGCGCCAACAGGCACAAGCACGCTTTTTGTCGGAACTGAATCAGGAAAACTGTATAAAGTACTGAATGCCCAGAACGACCCGGATGTGAGTGAAATCGGAATTCCAGAATTCCCCACTGCCAGCATCTCATCTGTTTCAGAAGGTGGATCAGACGATACTTTGATGGTGAGTTTTTCAAATTATGGCGTAAGCTCAATCTGGCAAACCTATGATGGTGGCTCCACCTGGATGGAAAGAGAAGGAAATCTGCCCGATATGCCCGTCCGCTGGGCGATGTATCATCCGCAAAACTCAGGTCAGGCGCTCATCGCAACAGAAACCGGCGTTTGGACAACAAATATGATGCATACCGAAAATCCGGACTGGTATCCGGCCAACGACGGCATGGGCAATGTGCGTGTGGATATGCTCCGCCTGCGCGAAAGCGACAATATGGTTATCGCGGCATCGCACGGAAGAGGCGTTTTCAATGGCATCTGGAATGTGGAAGTGTATACCGGAACGAACGACAACAAAGCAAAAGCTGCTTCATGCACCATCAGCCCGAATCCGGCATCTGATTTTGTTCAGATCGATCTTCCTGTAACATCGTTTGAAACAGTTTCAGTAAGTTTCTATGACGCAAATGGGATGTTGGTTCTGGATAAGAATTTATCATCCATACATGATAAAATTTCGATTCAGGACTTCAAAGCCGGAACATACGTGGCTGTTATAAATACCGGATCAAACAAATTCACCGCAAAATTCACTAAATCACTGAATTAAATAAACTTCAAAACTTAACTTTAAGTACTCAAGGCAATCTAAGTACTCAAGGCACTGCTAAAATGACTCTCTCAGTTTTTTCGGACGAATACTTCATGAAAGAGGCTTTCAAGGAAGCCATTAAAGCCCGTGAAGCCGGCGAAATCCCGATCGGGGCCGTTGTGGTGAGCCGTGGAAGAATTATTGCCCGTTCGCACAACCTCACCGAACAATTGCATGATGTTACCGCCCATGCTGAGATGCTTGCCATCACGGCAGCGGCCAACCATATCGGGGGAAAATATCTCGAAGGCTGTACACTTTTTGTTACCCTCGAACCCTGTGTGATGTGTGCCGGCGCTATTCATTTTGCTCATTTTGAACGGATTGTATGGGCTGCCGATGATGAAAAGCGCGGGTTTAACAGATATAATTCAACAATTTTACACCCCAAAACCAATATTTCGAATGGATTGATGGCGGATGAAAGCCGTCAGTTGTTGCAGGAGTTTTTTAAGGAAAGAAGGTAATGGAACGAACATATCTCGAAGGAAAAACCTTCGAAAAGATAGATATATCGAAAGACCCCTTCCCGAAAGGGGAGTTTGAAGATTGCCGCTTTCTGCGTTGCGACTTTGCCAACGGTGATTTTACACAAATGAAATTTCTGAATTGCGAATTCACGGGCTGCAATCTCAGCATGGTGAAAATCAATGGCACTTCCTTCAGCGATGTACGGTTCAGGGAATGTAAAATACTGGGTCTGACTTTCGAGAACTGCAACACATTTGGCCTTTCCTTTCGCTTTGATCATTGCATACTCAACCATTCCTCCTTTTATAAGCTGAAACTGAAAAAGATCAGCTTCATCAATTGTCAGTTGTTGGAAGTTGATTTTTCAGAATGCGATCTAACAGCCGCATCCTTTGATCAGTGCGATCTGACCAGAGCCACTTTCGACAATACCATTCTTGAAAAAGCCGACCTGAGTAAGGCTTTCAATTATTCGATCAACCCTGAAAAGAACCGGATCAAAAAAGCAAGATTCTCCTTACCGGCAGTGATCGGTCTGCTCGATAAATACGATATTCAGATAGAATAAAAGTGTTGGTCCTAAAGCCTTTCTTTCACGACAAATTCAAACAATCCGGCCAGAGAATCAAAGGCATAATATTCATCCCAGCCCGTAAAATCGAGGATCTGGAATTTGTTTTCCGGTTGGTTAAACACATATACTTCCTCGTCAGACCGGCCAAAAATAACACATCCCGGCAGTCTTTCCGAAATATTCCATTGCACATTCTGTGCCAGCAGATTTGGCACCGGATGAGCGTCATCTTTTCCCATTGAAAATATATATATCCCATTGAAAAAGAAGCCGTTGCTGATCTGATAAAAACGGCTTAAGTCCTCTGACCAGGCATGTCCCGATTTAATCAGCATGGCTGACAATTCATTCAAAATAGCTTCATCACAGCCTTTATAGGTTTCAACATATTTGTTTTTGGCAAACTTTTTAATCAGGGAGGCAATCTGGGTCATTGGTAGTAAAATATATATAAAATAGAAGATTTACGTTTCATTCACTTCTAAATCAATCTTCATTCAAATATCCCAAAATTAACCAATAATATTAAGAAAAGCTTCACAGTTTCTTCTCAACAGGCTGCAAGTTTTCGTACATTCGCTCAAAAAAAAACATGGCCCCGGCCCCGAAAAAAACCGTCCTTCAGTCTGAACCTTTTGATGATATTATCATCCTAGGAATCAGTGCGGCACACACGGATTTTGTCATGGCCTGGCATCTGAATGCCCGTCTGAATCTGCGACTGGTGAAGAAAGAAAACCTTCGTTTCAACGACCAAAAAGCCAGCGAAGTATTGTCGTTCTATTACTATAATCAGGGCGAAAATGCCAGTGTTTTTAATCTGATCATGCTGAATAAAACGATTGTAGGGCTTACCAAACTGCCACAGTCGACCGATTATATGCTCATCCTGCGCAACAATGTCACGAGTCTGCCTTTGGATCAGATTCGACGCGACATACGTTCAATTCCGGGAGTTGTACTCTCGTATGTGATTGAATGGCAGAAATTTAAAAGCCTTGACAGCCTTCTAGAACAGATTGATCTGCACGAATTGAGCATCGAAAGAAACGAATATAATATGCATCGCAGGCTGAGAGCACTCAGCTAAGATGGTTCCGGAACCAATATTATGAAAACAAAAATCATTGCCACCATCGGGCCTTCTTCTGCATCGTCCGAAGTTCTGCTCAGAATGGCCGAAGCCGGACTTGATGTCTGCCGCTTAAACTTTTCGCATGGCAGTTATCCTGATCATCAGAAAGTGATCGATACAGTACGTAAAATTAATGAAGATCAGCGTTTTAGACTGGGTTTGATGGGCGACCTTCAGGGGCCGAAAATCCGTCTCGGTGATTTCGATTATGCCGATATTTCGCTTCAGCCGGGCGACCGGATTGTTTTCACTTCGAAACCTATGGCCGGAAACCGCGAAAAGGTGTATATCAGCTATGATTCATTTGCCAAAGATGCCCGTCCTGGCGAAACCATTCTCATCGACGATGGCAAAATTGCTATGAAAGTGATCTCAAGCAATGACACTGACGAAGTTTTACTTGAGGCAGTGAATGAAGGTATTCTTTATCCGCGTAAAGGGGTCAATCTGCCCGAAACATCGGTAAGTCTGCCGGCACTCACCCCAAAAGACATTCAGGACCTGGCTTTTCTGCTCGATCAGGAGGTGCAATGGATCGCGCTTTCCTTTGTCAGAAGCGCCGCCGATATCATCGATCTACGAAAACGCATTATGGCACATCCGGCCAAAAACAAGCCACGCATCATCGCCAAGATTGAGAAGCCTCAGGCTGTTGCTGATATCGAAGCCATTGTGGAAGCCACCGACGCCATCATGATTGCCCGTGGTGATCTTGGTGTGGAGGTGCCAATGCAACAGGTTCCGATGATTCAGAAAAAGATCATTAAAACCTGTCACCGCATCGGAAGGCCTGTGATTGTGGCCACTCAGATGATGGAAGCTATGATCACCAACATTCGCCCAACACGTGCCGAAGTGAACGATGTTGCGAATTCGGTACTCGATGGTGCAGATGCACTCATGCTTAGCGGCGAAACTTCGGTGGGTCGTTATCCGGTTGAGACTATCGGTATCATGCAGAGCATCATCAGTCAGATTGAAGATTATGAGGATATATACTTTCGACATCATCCACCATCAAAATTGCACGAAGAACGTTTTATCAGCGATTCGATTCTGTTCAATGCCTGTGAAATCGCCCGCCAGACAGAGGCTGCTTCCATCGTGGTAGTCACGCACAGCGGATATTCGGCCCTGCATCTTTCGAGTCATCGTCCGAAATCAAAAATCTTTGTTTTCTCCTCCAACAGACATGTTTTACTTAGCCTGAGTCTTGTCTGGGGCGTAGAAGGATTTTATCTGGAAGAAACCGAAAACACTGAACAATTGTCGGAAACGCTCACTGCAATGCTTACAGGAAAAGGCCTTTTACAGAAAAACGAGCTATTCGTCAATGTGCTGAGCACACCGATCTGGAATAAAGGTTTCTCGAATACGATCAGATTGCTGCGGGTTGGATGATAGTGTATAATTGTTAATATGTCGCAAACGAATCTCGAACGAATGATTGCCATGGCTGGTCAGGTTTTTGACACCAAAAACGATCCCGATCAGTTAGACGTTACACCCGAAATCATTGAACGTTTGCACAAACTGCACCCATCAACTGTTTCCGAGAAGATTGACGGTGATGGTCCTGTTGCCTGGGTACTTGTGATTCCAACTACACTGGAGATCATGAACCGCTTTTTGTCGGGTGAAACTACTGAAAATGAATTATTTGAGCAAACTGATCCCGGCCTTTCCTATGATGCATTGTATCTCTGTTCGGCACTCGTACTTGAAGAATACCGCAGAAAAGGAATCGCCAGAGAATTGACAATCAATTCTATAGAAGTAATAAGAAAAGACCATCCTTTGAAAGCGCTGTTTGTCTGGCCATTTTCGGATGAAGGCCACAAAGCTGCCGAAATGGTGGCAAAGCTGGTTTCGTTGCCTTTATTTATAAAAGAATCTTAATCAAATACTTATTCCTCTTCTTCCTTCTCTTCTCCATTATTCCCTTCAATCACCATCACAATCTCTCCTTTCACTTCGCCCTTGCTGAAGTAAGTTATCAATTCAGTAAGTGTACCACGTTGGGTCTCTTCAAACATTTTGGTCAGTTCGCGCGAAACCGAGGCACGACGCTCCGCTCCCATTACTTCGGCCAGCTGCTGCAATGTTTTCACCAATCTGTGCGGTGATTCATACAAAATGATAGTTCGTGATTCAGTAGCAAGCAATCTGATTTTGGTCTGGCGACCTTTCTTATGCGGTAAAAAGCCTTCAAAGAGAAAGCGATCAGATGGCAAGCCGGAATTCACCAGCGCAGGCACGAAAGCTGTCGCACCTGGAAGACATTCCACCTCCACTCCGGCTGCCAGACAGGCTCTTACAAGCAGAAAACCAGGATCGGAAATGCCCGGTGTTCCGGCATCAGTCACCAAAGCCATGTTTTCGCCCTGCTGAAGCTGTTGCACAAAACGCTCCGTCACACGATGCTCGTTGTGCTGATGAAAGGCCGTCATCGGCTTATTGATGCTGTAATGCCGTAGCAAAATGGCGGTTTTGCGGGTATCTTCGGCCAGAATCAGGGATACTTCCTCTTTCAGGATGCGAAGTGAGCGGAGCGTAATATCTTCCAGATTGCCTATGGGTGTAGGGACAAGGTAAAGTTTCGCCATTTCAGTTGGTTTTGTTTTTGTCTTTCTTCTCAAACCAGCGCTCGAATTTCGAGGCACCGGAATTCACGGAGGTATAGAATGACAGGATGGTGAAAACCACCACGATGAATGCTGCAATAAGAATTAAAAAGAGTTCCATTAACGAAAATCGGCTTGCGTTTGAACTTGTTCTACAAAGCCTGTCAGCACAGCAAACAACTGCGGATATGCGGTGAATGGAAGCTTATCGTAAGTATCTGTAACTGTATGATATTCCTGATTTTCGACTCCTCTGGTAAACAGGAAAAATGAAGGAACACCTTGTTTGTAAAACGGACAATGATCGCTGTTACACGATTCCCCACCCAATCGAACATCCGGAAAATAACTGTGCTGTTTATTCAAATCCTGAATGAGTCCTGCTGCCTTTGGAAATTGCTCACCATTCACAACAGAAAGGCCCTCACTCCCTGTTCCAACCATGTCAAGATTAATCACAAATTTGGTTTTCTCAAGTGAAAAATACGGATGTTCTGCAAACCAGGTCGATCCAAGAAGGCCGGCTTCCTCACCAGAAACGAGCAGAAAAACCATGGTATAATAGGCTTTTTCAGGGTGCGAAGCATAATATCTACCCAGATCGAGCACAGTGGCTGTTCCGCTGGCATTGTCGCTGGCACCAGGAAACATGGCATCTTTACCCATCATTCCAAGGTGATCGTAATGTGCCACAAAAATGAAAAATGTATCAGGCTGAATACTTCCTTTCACAAAACCAGCAAGGTTAAAAGCCTGATGATCTGTTATATACTTGTTTTCAATTTCAAGATCGAGAGTTTGTGCACCGGGTTTGAGTAAACTGTCGCTCACTTTCAGAATGACTTTTTCAGAAGTTTTCTTTCCGCCTGAAACATGCCACCAGGGTTTGCCGCTTACCCTTACAGCAAATGCATCCACTCCCGGAAGTCCATTTCGATAAGTATTTTTCAAAGCGTCGGGAAGCACAAGCATCTCATTGTCTTTCAGACTGTTGGTATCAATCTGTGCATAAACAGAGGATATTTTGGAGGTGGAATCGGCCAGAAACTTCAACTGGAATTTATTATTCTGACTCATCGTTGAAGGATGAATTACAAAATCACGACCGGGTTTTAGTTCATTATCGTCCACTTCGACTTCCATTCCACCCGGAAAAGTGTTGATCGGGAAGGAATAAAACTGATAATAATCCTTTGCAAAAGTCTGCAGACCGGCTTTTTTCATTTCTTTCGATAAAAAGGCCGCCGCATCCCGATCGCCATTTTTCACATAACCACGTCCATGAAATTGTTTCGAAGATAATTTTTTGACCACCTTCAGAACATAATCTTTATCCTGACTTTTGACAGGAATCGCGGCCAAAAGGCCCGATAGAATAAAAATTGGCAACAGGAATTTGTTCATTTTCATCAGAAAGTGCGGAATTTACGTTCAATTAAATCATTCAGTTTTAATAGAGCCGGCGCCTGAGCGGGCCACTGATGCTGAATACGCAGTTCTATCAGGAAGGCCCTTGCCCCGTCAAGACTTACCATATTATTCAATTCATCAATCGTCTTATTATACTGGTTCAGGTTACCGCCAAATAACTCATTGATAAACAGGAACTTTTCATTAATTCCGATTGCTGCCCGCAGATCATGAATTCGCTTCTGCTTCATTTTGGCCGCAATGCTATGATCATCTGTGGCTGCAAACTTTTCACCCAGACTCTCAACGATTGTATCACCAAACAAATCAATCGTCGTAACAGAAGGAGTATGATGAAGCACTTTGATATCAGGAATTGCCTCTTGTTCCTCCTCTTCCACATCTTCCATAAGATTTTCTTCAGGATAAGGATGATAGGATTCATCTTCCTGAATTTCAATCTCTTCCAGGATTTCATCTTCCTTGAAATAATCTTCAACTGGCAGCGGATTATGCTCTTCAATAATCAGTTCAACTGCCTGAATCGGTTTTATTGGTGGCTGGTTTTCATTACTTTTTTGAAAGCCGGCTTGTTTAACTGCGTCCGGAGTTTTTGATCCGTATGGATGAAGCTGATGCAGAAGATCGTATAACTGAACAGTGTTCTGTTTCAGATATTCGATATCCATGCGGTAGATTGCGTCGGGCTGCGAGGCGATGCTTTTGGTAAGATCTTCGAGCTTGTGCAACTGGCTCAGGATCCGTTCAAGTAAATTCTGTTGTTCCATATTCACATACGTTGCTTAAACTTTCAATAATAACGTATTTTTGCATGATTAGCGTATAAAGTTACTAAGAACTCAATTGTGTCGCCCATGTTTCTCGAAAAAGATGCAAACAGCAAGCATAAAACGGGCTGGATCGAAGTGATCTGTGGCTCGATGTTCTCCGGCAAAACCGAGGAACTGATTCGTCGCCTGACCCGTGCCCGGATCGCGAAACAAAGAGTAGAAATATTTAAACCTCAGATAGATACGCGTTACAGCGAGGAAGATGTGGTTTCGCACAATGCCAATGCGATCCGCTCTATTCCGGTGCAAAGTGCCAATCAGATTCTTTTTTACGCTACCCAGGTGGATGTGGTTGGAATTGACGAAGCCCAGTTTTTTGACAATGAACTTGCTTCGGTTTGCATCCAGCTTGCCGATTCGGGCTGTCGTGTGATCGTTGCCGGACTTGATATGGACTTTTTAGGGAAACCTTTCGGACCAATTCCTGAGCTGATGGCTATTTCAGAATATGTGACCAAGGTGCACGCCATTTGCATGTCGTGCGGAAATCTGGCCCATTATTCTCACCGAAAAATAGCCGGTGATAAATTGGTGATGCTTGGCGAAACAGAAACATATGAGCCCCTTTGCCGAAGATGTTTCACCGAAGCACGCGGACTTCGAAATGAGTAAATTCAGCTTCAGTTATTTTTTTCAGTATTCAAATTAACACAGTTTACAAATACGATGTTTGTGATTAACTTGCAGCGTTAAAACCAATGAATTATGGGACTTGCTAAAGAATTTAAAACTTTCGCCATGCGTGGCAATGTACTCGACATGGCAGTGGGTATCATCATCGGGGGAGCATTTGGTAAAATTGTTTCCTCTTTTGTGGCCGATGTCATCATGCCTCCGATCGGGATTTTGGTCGGTGGGGTCAATTTCTCCGATCTGAAAGTTGTACTGAAAGAACCTGTATTGGGTGAAGCTGGGAAAATTATTACTCCGGGTGCCACACTCAATTATGGTATGTTCATCAACAATGTGATCGATTTTGTTATCATTGCCTTTGCGATCTTTATGCTGATCAAGGCCATGAACCGATTGCAAAAAAAGGAAGAAGAGAAAGCTGCTGTTCCGGAAGCACCACCAGAACCATCAAACGAAGAAAAACTGCTGACAGAAATCCGCGACTTGCTGAAAAAATAACAGCAGTAATAATCAATAAAATATTGATTATCAATTCAAATCCTCTAAGGATTCTGATTTTGCATTGACTCTGATTCAGAAAAGGTTCAATGTATTTTCTGAATCTCTTTCACGAGTTGTGTGTACCAATCTTCTCCGAAACGCCTGATCAATGGCTCTTTGAGAAACCTGAACAAAGGTATTCCTTCCCTGTTTCCGCGACGAACTGCCGGAACACAGATACTCCACATATGATAGGTAATATGAATAAAACCGTCTTTTTCAATCAAACGGACGGGATAAAGATGGCAGCTTATCGGTTTTTTAAAATCGATTCTCCCTGCCAGATAAGCTTTTTCAATGGCACAAAAACTGGTTCCGTTGCTGTGAAATCCGGCAAATGCACAGGCGTTATTATTTACCAGTGGGGTGACCAGATTCCCAACTTCATCATAGTCAAAAACGCCATCGGTTTTCACAACCAGAGCGCCTTCGGGCAACATAAAAGGAATGATTTCATCGAGAGAATCTTCCAAAACGGAGATTTCATCATTCGCCAAAGGAGCCCCGGCATCGCCGCTTACACAGCAATCACCCTTGCAACGCGGAAGATCGCAGGCAAAACTCGCTTGCAAAAAAGCATCGCTTACAATAGTATTGTTGATCATGATCATGTGGCAAAAATAATCAAAAGCCTGAGTTTGTTAATAAATTCACAAAATTCCTACATTTGCACTCAGAATTATAAAGTCCTTTTCCTGAGCAAAAACACTCAAAAAACCTCACAATATGGCATTCAATCTTAGAAACCGTAATTTTTTAAAGCTCCTCGATTTCACCCCGCAGGAGATCAAATTTCTGCTTAACCTGGCTGCTGATCTGAAAAAAGCCAAATATGCAGGAACCGAACAACAGATGCTCAAAGGAAAGAACATCGCGTTGATTTTCGAAAAAGACTCAACCCGCACACGCTGCGCTTTCGAAGTTGCCGCCTATGATCAGGGCGCCCGTGTAACATATCTCGGACCCAGCGGTTCGCAGATTGGAAAAAAAGAATCGATGAAAGATACAGCCCGCGTGCTTGGTCGTATGTATGATGGCATCGAATATCGTGGCTACGGTCAAAGTATCGTCGAGGAACTGGGCAAATATGCCGGTGTTCCGGTATGGAACGGACTCACGAATGAGTTTCATCCAACACAGATTCTGGCTGATTTCCTCACCATGATGGAACACAGCGACAAACCACTTCATCAGGTGAAGTTTGCATATTGCGGCGATGCACGCAACAATATGGGCAATTCGCTGATGGTTGGAGCCGCAAAAATGGGAATGGATTTCCGCGCTGTTGCCCCGAAACAAATGTGGCCTACCGAAGATCTTGTGGCTACCTGCCGCGAGATTGCCAAAGAAACTGGTGCCAAAATCACCCTTACTGATAGTGTTGATGAAGGCGTGAAAGGCGTTGATTTTCTGTATACCGACGTTTGGGTATCGATGGGCGAGCCTGATCACGTTTGGGAAGAACGCATCCGCATGATGCTGCCTTACCAGGTAAACAAATCAATGGTCGAAAAAACCGGCAACCCGAATGTGAAATTCCTGCATTGTCTGCCGGCCTTCCACAACCGCGAAACAAGCATGGGCGAACAAATCTTCCAGAAATTTGGTGTTGAAGCCATGGAAGTGAATGACGAAGTTTTCGAATCACCAGCGAGCATTGTTTTCGACGAAGCCGAAAACCGTTTGCATACCATCAAGGCTGTAATGGTAGCTACTTTAGGAGCATAACAGATTATATAACAATATTTTACATAGCGATACACATTTCTTGTGTATCGCTATTTTATTTTACGGCCTTTCCATTTCACTGCCAGAATATTTCCGGCCAAAGCCGTAAAAACGATATAAAACGGATAAATAAACTCGAACGGAAATGCAAACCGGATCAAATATTGACGTTGCATAAAATCAGCTGCTGATCGCAACAAAGGATAATCAATCATGAATTTCAGGAGGCTAAACATCCCGAAAATGACAAACAAAAACGGATAAAAAAATGCAGTTACGAGCAGCGACAACAAGGCAAAGTTGAACAGAAATACAATCACTGCAGGAACGATTACTGCCGGATGAGAATAAGATTTGCTCTTCGAAACCCAGCGAAATCGCTGTTTGAAAAATTCCTTTAGACCTTGTACCGCTTTAGTTGAGACTATGGCTTCCTCGGAAAAAGCAAAAGCAATCGCAGAACTACCATATTTCTTCAGGATTGAAAACAGCAAAAAAACATCATCACCTGAAGCATGATTTTTCCCTTCCTGCTGATCCATAATTGCTTCCATTACAGGCCGCCGAACAGCAAGATTGGCGCCATTGGCCATGGCCGGATAAGCAATTCCACAGGAGCCTGCTGTGCTGGCTATCAGACTCAAAAACTCGAGCGACTGCAACTTTCCAAAAAGTTGACCATCGTTTTCCATTCTTACGGGTCCGAGTACAAGTTTACATTCAGGAGTTTGAAAACTGCGGCTCATCAATCGTATCCATTCATTCCGAACACGACAATCCGCATCCGTAAAAAGAATAATCTCACCTGTGGCAAATTTGGCAGCCTCGCGCAGAGCCGATTTCTTCCCAAATCCTTTTACCTTGATAAGTTGGATAGGAAATCCAGCGTTTTCGATAGCAAGCTTCTCAACTAATTCAGCAGTCTTATCTTCCGAATGATCATCAGCAATGATCACTTCCAGCAATTGTTTCGGATAATTCTGTTGAATCAGATCATGGAGCAATTTGCTGATATTCTTTTCTTCATTTCTTGCAGCCACCAGAACGCTGATTTTTTGCGGGACTGTTTCGTGTGCTAAACTACTGTTTTTCAATCGATACCAACCGAATGTATATGCCATAATTAGAATAGCATATAGCAAAGCCAACAGTTCAACAATCCTCAGTAAATATGGAAAAAGCTCAATCGACATCTTCTTCCTTTCTGATAAACCGGAGTCTGTAAACAAAAATCAC
>CAZVKW010000005.1:28859-32376 GCA_964627945.1 uncultured Lentimicrobiaceae bacterium | reverse complement strand
GAAAGAAACAAAACCTGAAACAATTCCATCCGGGTGTACTCTGAGAAAACTGCGATATACTGCAAAAGTTTCTTGCTTTTTCCTCTAAAAATGGCTTCAGCCAGAAACCTCAACAATCCGACATTGAAATAGAGAATCACCAGAAAAACCAAGATAGAAAAGATCAATGACAACAAACCAGCAGTAAGTCCGGTGCTGTGCGAAAAATCAAAGTCGATAAAAAGATGAAATGAAAAGGCAAAAGCAATACAACCAGCAATTAATGTGGTAAGCAATTGACTCATACTCCCGATCAAGGTTACCAGTACCCCCTTGATCAGACTACTTTTTTGAAGAATGAAAACCCTTCCGAGATAATCGCCAATTCGATTAGGCATCAGCATACTCACCGAAATTCCGGATAAAACAGCGGTGAAAGCATGGTTGAATTTTACCTTTTCCAGTTTGTCAATCAGCAGCTTCCATTTGATGGCTTCCAGACCCAGATTGAATGGCATGAGTAAAATCACCAGAAAGGTGAGACCTTGCTGCGTTGGTCCGAAGGTAAACGGATTCAACTGACGAACGAATTCTGTAAATCCCTGTTTATGAATAAGATGATAATACAAAAACCAAAGACTCAGCAATACGATTCCGATTCTGAGTACGGTGTTGGTCAATTTGATTACCTTTGTTTTCACCGTACTAAATTCGGTTTTTTTTGAAAACAGAGCGCATCATTTTAGGTATCGACCCTGGTACGACCATCATGGGTTACGGTTTGATTTCCGTCAAAGGTAATAAAATGGAACTCATTGTGATGGGCGTTCTGAAACTTTCGAAATACACCAATCAGGCATTGAAACTGCGCCGGATCTTCGAACGCACCCTTGAACTGATCGACGAATACCATCCGGATGATATGGCCCTTGAAGCACCATTTTTTGGAAAAAATATTCAATCGATGCTTAAACTTGGTCGGGCCCAGGGAGTTGCGATGGCTGCAGGTTTATACCGCGACCTTCCGATCGCTGAATATTCGCCCCGCAAAATCAAACAAAGTATCACCGGAAACGGAAATTCCTCCAAAGAACAGGTTGCGGCTATGCTGAAGAATCTCCTGCAATTTGGGGCCGATCCTGAGCATCTTGACGCAACCGACGGACTTGCTGCCGCAGTTTGTCATCATTTTCAGGCGGGAAAAACAGGTACAACAGAAACAAGTTTCACCGGATGGAAAGCCTTTCTGGCTGAAAATCCGGACAGAATCAAAAAATAAAATTGATTTTCAAAACATTACACAGAAAATGAAAAAAGTAATTTCAAGTCCGGATGCACCTGCTGCCATCGGACCCTATAGTCAGGCCATTGAAGCCAACGGGATGCTGTTTATTTCGGGTCAGATTCCAATCGATCCGGCCACAGGAAAAGTGGTGGAAGATGATATCACCATCCAAACTGAACAGGTGATGAAAAATATCGCAGCTATTCTGAAAGCTGCCGGATACGATTTCTCAAACGTTGTAAAATCGACATGTTTGCTCAGCGATATGTCTAATTTTGCCGCCATGAATGCCGTTTATGGAAAGTATTACCAAAATGAGCCTCCGGCCAGAGCGGCTTTTGCCGTGAAAGGATTACCACTCAATGTGTTAATCGAAATCGAGACAATCGCAGCAAAGTAGGTAATTCATTGTTTACTGGCCATTTAAATACAGAAGATTAAACAATGGATTTGCTTGTTGCTTTGATTATTTCAAACTAAGCTTCTGTGTCTCTCAGGAGCCAGTTGCGAATCATCATCATTCCGTGTTGGGTAATGTACGACTCAGGATGAAATTGCAAACCACTGATTAAAAGTGTTTTATGCCGGACAGACATGATATTTCCAGCTTCATCACGGGCGGTGATTTCCAAACAGGATGGAAGACTAGCTTCATCAATCACCCAGGAATGATAGCGTCCGCAAACAAATTCTGAAGGCATATCTTTGAATAAAGTATCAGCTTGACAAACATTTACAGTAGAGGCGATTCCATGTGCGGGATGTTTTGACTGTCTGAGTTTCGCTCCGAAATGCATGGCCAAAGCCTGATGACCAAGGCAAATTCCTAAAAGATCGGTTATGCCCGCAAATTCTGCTATAAACTGCATCAGATTTCCTGATTCGTCCGGTAATCCGGGTCCGGGCGAGAGGATTACTTTGTCGAAATGCATCACAAAGTCAGCCGGATCAGCATCATTTCTGATCAGGCTAAGCTCATGCGAAACACCGCTTTCCCTGACCAGCTGGACCAGATTATATGTAAATGAATCATAATTATCGATGAGCAAAACTCGCTTCATAGCATCAATTAAGTGCTGCAAATGTACTCGATTAGCAAAAAAAAAACTATGTTTACCCAATAATTCATCCCTATGAAACGTGTAACCGGAATTGGTGGAATTTTTGTCAAATACAAGGATCCACAGGCAGCAAAAGACTGGTATTCAAAACATCTGGGCATGCAGATGGACGAATACGGAAGCACTTTTGAGTGGCGGGAAAACGATAATCCCGAACGCAAAGGAAATACCCATTGGAGCGCTTTCGATGCAAATACCGATTATATGGAGCCTTCCAAAGCCTCGTTCATGATCAATTACAGGGTCGAAAATCTGGTTGAACTCGTTAAAATTCTCCGGGAAGAAGGTGTTACCATACTGGACGAAATCGAGACCTACGATTATGGGAAATTTGTACATATTATTGATAATGAAGGAATTAAAATTGAACTTTGGGAACCTGTCTACTAGTTTAATCAAAAATGAATTGAAGGCAGAACAAATTGAGGTAACTGATGTTATAACGAAATAAAAACTTCTCCATGAAACTATACCCAATTGAAACCGGAAACCTGAAACTCGACGGTGGCGCTATGTTTGGCGTAGTACCAAAAGTTCTTTGGCAGAAAAATTATCCTGCCGACGAAAACAACCTCTGTAACTGGGCTATGCGATGTTTACTAATTGTAGATGGAGATCGTAAAATACTTATTGACAACGGAATAGGAAACAAACAAGATGAGAAATGGCTGGCGCATTATTATTTGAATGGCAATGATACGCTGGAAAAATCGCTGGCTTCTTATGGTTTTAAACCGGAAGATATTACCGATATGATTATCACCCATATGCATTTTGACCACTGCGGTGGCAGTGTGAAATGGAACCATGATAAAACAGGCTTTGAACTTGCTTTTCCGAATGCCACATACTGGACCAGCCGCACGCAGTTTGAATGGGCTACCAATCCAAACCGTCGTGAAGAAGCATCTTATCTCAAAGAAAATATTCTGCCAATTTACGAAAGCGGAAAGTTGAATCTCATTGAGGAAGAAGGAGAAATTTTACCGAATATCAGCATAAAACTCTATCACGGACATACTGAAGGTCAGGTAATTCCACACATTAACTGCAACGGAACGACTGTTGTGTATATGGCCGATCTCATGCCTTCGGCATCGCATATTCCCATGCCCTGGATCATGGCCTACGA
>CAZVKW010000005.1:15772-28759 GCA_964627945.1 uncultured Lentimicrobiaceae bacterium | reverse complement strand
CCAGCGTTTTGATTACAGAAGCTGTTTCTGATCTTTAGCCCAATTCGTTACCTTTGCTGCGTGAAACAGATTTTCAGAATTTTCTTTTTTCATTTGATTCTTTTTCCGGCTCTGCTGTTCGGACAGAAAACGATCATTCATATCGAAAAAGCCCGTATTGCCAGTTATGACAAACGACTTGGTCCTGATATTCAGCGCCTGATCGGGAATGTGGTGATGCGTCAGGATTCAACAATGTTTTATTGCGACAGCGCCTATCTTAACGACCGTTTGCGAAATTTCGAAGCTTGGGGATCGGTACATATCAATTTCAACGATAGTCTGGATATTTATGGCCAACGCCTGAAATACGAGGGCAACACGCGTATCGCGGAGCTTTTCGACAGCGTGAAGATGGTTGATAAAACAATGACTTTACGAACCAATTACCTGATTTACAATCGAAATACCCGCATTGCTTCATATACAAATCATGGCATCATCACCAGTGAGGATAAAATTCTGAAAAGCAAAATCGGTGATTATCATACCAATAAGAAGGAGTTTTATTTTCGTACAGATGTTGAACTTATCAGTCCCGACAACACCGCCTATTCCGACACACTCGTATACAATACAAACAGTGAAACAGCCTGGTTTCATGGCCCAACGGTGATTCGCGGCAAGGATAACACTATTTACTGCGAATATGGCTGGTACGATACAAAAAAAGACCATGCCCACCTGAGTCGACGGGCTAAAATCTGGAATGATCAGCAAATGCTAGAATCGGATAAGTTGTTTTACGATCGTGATATTGGCTTTGGTGATGCCTCAGGAAACGTAACGATCACTGATACAGCAAATAACCTTATGGTTGTTGGCGATATCGGGAAAATGTGGGAGATGGAAGGCCGCACTTTTATCACTGGCAGGGCGGTTGCAAAAAATTACGACGAGAAAGACACGCTTTTCATGCATGCAGATACGCTCTATCTGACATTTACCAAGGAAAACGAAGCACGCGATCTGTATGCCTATCATCATGTGAAGTTCTTCAGACGCGATCTCCAGGGCAAATGCGATTCGCTTGCCTATCATATGTCCGATTCGGCCATGCGTATGTTCAGTAATCCAGTTCTTTGGTCAGAAAAAAACCAACTTACCGCCGATTCCATCAGGATTGTGATATCCCGAAATACAGTGGATTCTCTGGTGATGTACAATACTGCCTTTATCGTGTCGAACGATTCGATCGAAAACTATAATCAGATCAAAGGGAAAAACATGACCGGCTATTTTGTTAAAAATGAGTTGAAAAGAATTTTTGTGGACGGGAATGCCCAATCAGTCTACTGGGTCCGACAGGAAGACAAAACACTTGTCGGGACAAATCTGGCACAGGCAAGTACCATGTTTATCCATTTGTTAAACAATGAGATAGAAAAAATTACTTACAATTCTAACCCGGCCGAAGTGATGTATCCTGAAAAGGAACTCCCGCCTGAATCGAAACGGCTGAAAGGTTTTCAATGGCTTGAAAGCATCAGACCACATACTAAAGAGGATATATTTATCTGGGAACCGGAAACTCCTGCTCCATAATTTCTTAGATAAGAATTATCTCAAATACTGAAGTGCAGAGAAAAAAACAGGCCACAGATTCAAAGATTAATAATCTGTGAATCTGTGGCTTAAATCTTTATTTCTTCCAGTCTTAATCCTGATTCTGATTCACCCTTGCCCAGTTGTCCTTAAGCGAAACGATGCGGTTGAAAACAGGTTTTTCGGGTGTTGAATCGTAATCAGTACAGAAATAGCCAATGCGTTGGAACTGGAATTTGTCACCTTTGGAGGTTCTTGCCAATGCAGGTTCCACTTTGCAGTTCTGAACAATCTTCAGCGAGTCAGGATTCAGAAATTCCAAAGAATCCTGGTCTTTGTGACCGGCCGGATCTTCGTCCATAAACAAACGATCATAGAGTCGTACTTCGGCATCACAGGCTGTATCGGCATCTACCCAGTGCAGGGTACCTTTCACCTTAGGCTGATGCGATCCGGTTCCGCTTCGGGTCTCAGGATCGTATGTGCAATAGATCGTTGTTACGTTTCCTTCGGCATCCTGCTCAAAACTTTCGCATTTAACCACATAAGCGCCTTTCAAACGAACTTCGCGCTCAGGGCCCAGACGGAAGAATTTCTTTGGCGGATCGGCCATGAAATCTTCACGTTCAATAAACAGATTTTTGCTGAACGAAACATTGCGGCTGCCAGCTTCGGCGTCTTCCGGATTGTTGACCAATTCTATATTTTCAGACTTCCCGTCGGGATAATTGGTAATCACCAGTTTAACCGGATCAAGAACAGCCATCATGCGTGGTGTGATTCTGTTCAGGTCTTCACGCAGAATAAATTCGAGCAAACCAACATCTATCACATTATCGCGTTTGGCAACACCGATCCGGTCAGCAAAAGCGCGGATTGAGGCCGGAGTATAACCGCGGCGACGCAGTCCGGCGATGGTGGGCATTCGTGGATCGTCCCAGCCATTCACATAACCACCTTTCACCAGTTCGAGCAGTTTTCGTTTGCTCATCACGGTGTAACTGAGGTTCAGTCGGGCAAATTCGATCTGTCGCGGACGATATTGGGTTTCAATAATTTGGTCAAGGCACCAGTCATAAAGCGGACGATGAACCTCAAATTCGAGTGTACAAAGAGAATGTGTTATGCCTTCGAGATAATCACTTTGTCCGTGAGCGTAGTCGTACATCGGGTAAATCTTCCATTTGTCGCCGGTGCGGTGATGATCTGCATTCAGGATTCGGTACAAAACCGGATCACGCATATGCATATTGGGCGAAGTCATATCGATTTTTGCCCTGAGAACACGTGAACCGTTTTCGAATTCACCTGCTTTCATACGATCAAAAAGATCGAGATTTTCTTCAATTGTACGGTTGCGGAATGGACTCTCAGTTCCCGGACGGGTAGGTGTTCCGCGCTGCTGACTGATCACTTCCTGCGGCTGATCGTCCACATAGGCTTTTCCATCTTTAATCAGTTTCACAGCCCAGGCATACAACTGATCGAAATAATCTGATGCATAATATGGATCTTTATCCCATTGAAATCCAAGCCATTTTACGTCTTCCATGATGGAATCAACGTATTCTGTTTCTTCTTTTTCAGGATTGGTATCGTCAAAACGAAGATTGCATTTGCCATTGTATTTTTCCGCTAAACCGAAATTCAGACAGATAGATTTAGCATGACCGATATGCAGGTAGCCGTTTGGTTCCGGGGGGAAACGTGTATGCACACGGGCCTCGTTTTTCTGGTTGCGGATATCTTCTTCGATGATGGTCTCGATAAAATGAAGCGAGCGTTTCTCGCCACTATTCAACTCTTCGGGTATATTCGACATGTCGATTGATTTAGAATTCAATATGTTGCCATTTCGTTCTGGCAGACCGCAAAAATACACAGAAATCGCTTTCAATTTTGTGAAATTCTAATTCCTGTGTCTGGTTGAAATTTTCGCTTCCACTATTTAAAACTTTGATAAATCAATTAAAAAATCATACCGCATTATAAAAGAGAATTTTAAAACAAAAACATATTACAAAGTACTTATCGATTCTGTAATGAAATTATGTAATTTTACTTAAACTTCCTGCAAAAATGATAAGAGATTCGGATTCAGCTCTTTCAGTTTACAAATGGTTTATTGTTTCGGTTTTGTTAGTATGTTTTGGATATTTTACCAATTCGTGCAGACAATCATTGAAAGCGCTCGATAAAAAGGACGCTTTGACAAGCCTGAAGGTCCTTAACAGCGATCTGATGAGTATGATAGACAGCTCGTCGACACGGCCAGAAATGCAGGCTTTGCGGTTTTTATCCGAACAAATCTCATCTCCTCTTCCTTTTCATCAGGATACCTCAAAAACAGGCCCAAACCGCATAACCTATGTGTTTGATTCTCATAAGGGAATATATAACTGGGACACAACTTTCAATGCATTTATCAAGACAAAAGACACATCTGTAATTCTGATTCATTTTCCATTACTTAGTAGCTCAAACAGCATTTGTAAACTGATTTTGTATGATTATCAGGAACAAAAGGCCAGATCGAGAGGTGATTTCCCTACAAAAGCAGTGGCAAAATTGTGGATCGACAATGCTGAAATACTGAATATTATACATTTTGCAAAAATCAGTGAAGACCTTTTATCAGAAATAAAAACCGAAATCAGTACAAATGATTATTCCTTCAAATTGAATTTGTCAAGAAATGGAACTTTTGCTGAACAGAAAGGCAAAATCAAGGGTGAAATATCACTGATTACCGGATTTCATACAATCCTCAATACACAGTTAGATATTGACATTGATTATCACCCACCTGTGACATATTCTTTCGAGACGATTCGAATCAAAAACAAACTGTTTAACAGCTATTTAGGTGGAACGGTGAACTATGGTGATATCAGTCCGACAGCAGAATACTATGCAGAAGAATTTAACAGAAATACACAATTGGAATTGATCGACACAGATCAGAAAGCCCTGATCGGAAAAATTGTGCTTGCTCCGGTAACGAAAGTAGACGAACTTGACTATTTCGTTGAATTTGCTGATGGAACACAAAGTAGGTTAAGTGACAATATTTTAGTTCTGAAAAAATTATTTAATTTAAAATATTAAAATATTGATTATCTAGTATTTACTAAAACTAATACGTATGAAAAAAGTTATCTTAGCAGTTTTCATCATTACAGCGTTCATATTGAACAGCTGTAAAAAGGATTCAGTCGATGCAAGCCAACTTGCGACTGTTGGAACAACCTGGAGCTCAGGTACCGGCAACTCATCTATTACTGTTACTGAAAGTGGAAGTGGTGGCGAGGTACTCGTTTCTGCTGTTTACGACGGAAAAGCTTACGCAGCAGCCGGGAAAATGACGACCGAAGGCATTTCTGATTATTTCTATTCAGGTGGAGACAAAAGCAAAGAATTTACATTGGTGAAATTCGACGCAAATGTTGGAGACAAATACACCTTCAATGTTGGAAATCTTCAGGTAGTTCGCACCGTTATTTCAAAAAGTACAACGGATGACGAATATGTGCCTGCACTCGGTTTCTATATCAAAGGAATCAAAGTTCGTGAAGATGTTCCACAAGGCATCACAATTGACGGTAAACTAACCACAACGAAAACGATTACCTGGTCGATAAACCACAAATTCGGGATCTATTATGCCGAAGTTGTAACGACAGACGGTGTGACACACAGTTTCCCGCTAAATTCGACCAATGCCGGTCAATAATTGACTTTTTTATTATCGACAGGGTAAGAGAATCAGAATCTTACCCTGTTTTTTTTATTTTGATCGAAATAGGGACTATTGATAATATCGTTCGGAAAGACGATCAAGCCCTGATTAGCATCCAGATCAATCCCAAGAACATTTTGAAAAGCCTGCCAGACAAGCAAAGAGCAATACCATGTTTTTTTCTCATAAACATTCGTATCAATGAATTGCTCTTTTTGTTTATGACAATACCTTTTTACCGATCTCCAGGAAGAAGTTCCGTCATCTTGTCGCAAAATAAAGGCAATAATTGAATCTTTCTGGACATCCGTAAGTGCCATTCGCAGCCGAAAACGATTTCCCTGAAATTTTGGCCCAAACGAAAATGAACTCATATTCAAGTCTTTACCGGGTGCATAAGCATGGATTTTACGTAATTGGAATTCTTTAGGGATTGGCAGACTGTTCGATTCGAAAACAAGTGTATTACGAAGGACTTCGTCCGTGGTTTTTCCTGTATAATCTTCCAAAACAATCATCACATGACCCCAGGTTGACCCTCCTTCCACATAGGTCGTTCCGGGCCTCCAGTTATCATTGCTTTTAATGATCAGATCACATCTTTTCAAATCATTCAATTCGTCCAGAAACGGAATATCCGAAAGGTTTGTAAAGCTTTGTTTAGAAACATCAGTTTCTTTTTCCTGTCTTGAATTATCAGAAAGATTTTTGGAATCATTCGTGCATGCAAACCAAAAAGAAATAAAACAAATTACAATTAATATTTTCCTCATACAGAAATGCAGTATGACAAATATAAATGAAATAGGTTGTAAGACTTGTTTTATCAATTGAGTTGAACGTGAAAAGTATCAGATTCTTTTCCGTTACCTAAACATAATATCTTAGTGTTGCCTCAACATCATATAAATACGAACTTCCAAATAAGTTTAAATGCACCAGCAAAGGATATAAATTGCATAAATCAATACGTTTTTCCCAGCCTTTTTCCATTGGAAAATGCTCATTATATGACAAATAGAATTGTCGGTCAAATCCTCCAAACAATTTCGACATGGCAATATCCATTTCACGATGACCAAAATACACTGCCGGATCGATCAGTACAGGTTTTTGATCTTTCGCACAAAGAAAGTTGCCGCTCCATAGATCGCCGTGCAACAAAGCCGGATTTTCAGCGGGAAATAAGGTTTCGATTTTAGAAAATAGTCTCTCGAATTGAAAATTGTGTGAACGATCCAGCTGTTGATTATCACGGGCCATTTTTACCAGGGGATGTAGCCTACGTTGCACAAAAAAATCGGACCAGTAAGGAAGAGGGTCATTGTTCTGTGGAAGTGATCCTATATAATTATTGGTTTCGAGACCGAAAAATGTATTTCTATTACGATGAAGATCAGCCAGTTGTTTGCCAAAAGTACTCCAAAATCCTGAATCAGTTCCAGATTGCTGAATGAATTCAAGCAATAGAAAGGCATCGGTTTCGCTCTTGTCCAGAGCCAGTACTTCCGGAACTTTGATACATCCTGTTTCTTTCAGAATTTTTAGTCCGGCAGCCTCTTTTTCAAACATTTGTGGAAACTTACCAACCGAATTCCATTTCACGAAATAGGATTCGCCGGCCCATTCCAAACGACAGGCTTCATTGATAGAACCTCCGCCAATGCTTTGACATAGCTCAATTCTTGCTGCTTTTCCACTCACTTTCGCTAAAGCTGATTCAAGAGGTTTTGCTAGACTGAAAGGCAACATGAAATGTAAGAATTTATGATGAGTAAACTTCTTAATTTTTTTAAATCAGACTCAGAAAAGTATTAGTCTGTCGTTTACGGAGCATAATTCGTTCAGCCCCCAAAAGAAAAGCCAGAATAACAAACACAAGTACAACAAGAGGAGGAATCTGGGCGAAAAACCTTACAAGTGATTCAAAAATACTATTGTCTGTATCCAGCCATGATAATCCCGATAAAGCCAATCCTGAAAGAAACAATTGAATTCGTTCAAAACCAACAAAATAAATAACAGCTGCCGTTACCGCTACAAGGCTAAAAACGAGTAAATACGACAAAACCCTATCAATCAGCGAAATACGTTGTGTCTGTGGGAAAGCTTCAATGCTACCCATCACGGAATCCTCGAACCCAAAAGGAGCTTTTTCAAGCTTTATCTGGCTGAGCAACAATTCAATCCGCTTTTCATCCTGTGCGTTCATACTTGTAAAATTAATGATTTTTGTCGGCTAAGCATATAATCGTGGAGTTTCTTCCTGATGCGGAACAAACGGGTTTTAATATTGGAATGACCCAGTCCGGTGATCTGACTTATCTGTTCAACAGACTGGTCCTGAAGATAATATAAACTAATGAGTCCGCGATCATCCGCTTCGAGTGTTTCGATTGCCTTGCCAAGCAACTGCATTTCTTCTTCTTTCTCAAAAACTTCATCACTGCCTGCATCGGGCCTGTTGTGAAAACGTTCAAAATCAGGAACAAAGCTTTCTGATTTGCGGTGTTTCTGACTGCGTAAAGCGCTCACCGACATATTGTAAGCAATCCGGTAAAGCCAGGTTGAAAACATCGATCCCTGCCTGAAAGAAGCCAGTTTCTCATAGGCTTTGATAAAGACCAATTGCGCTACATCGGCCGATTCTTCTGGATCTTTCAGAATATTTTTTGCAATAGAATAAACCATATCCTGATGATGGACAACAATTTGCCGGAAGGCCTGACGGTCGCCTGCCAGACATTTTTCTACCCAGAAGATATCCTTATCTGCTTGCATTGTCAGTTTAGACGTCGGTGACCCGAAACGGTTACAAAATTGTGTAAATTTACTCCTTGAACACACAAAAGCGAATACTATGAAAAAATATCTCATTGCCTGCGTTTTACTGATCAGCTTTGCTAATCTTCAGGCACAGTTCGAAAAACATTTTCTGGATAAAAGCCTGCGTATCGATTTCACGCATGCCGGAAACGACAGTACCGAATGGTTTGCCCTCGACGAACTCATCGAAGAACCTTTTTGGGGTGGTTCAAAAACCAAATTGATTGATTCATTTAAATATGGAGAATATCAGGTAAAGGTTTTTGACGAAAAAACCTCTGACTTGCTCTATTCACGAGGGTTTTCTTCTCTTTTCGGAGAATGGCAAACCACTGTTGAATCTAAGCAGATGAGCCGCAGTTTCAACGAGACCGTCCTCATTCCTTTTCCAAAAGAAACTGTTATCCTTACATTGTTGAGTCGCAATCATGATGGCGTTTCGGAAGAAAAATTCAGGCTGCGCATCGATCCGGCGAGTTATTTTATCCGCCCGGCGAAACCATCCACTGCTTCGGTTTTTAAAGTTCAGATCAATGCTCCCAGCGAAAATGCTGTTGATATTGTCATTCTGGGCGATGGTTATACCGCTGCCGAGATGGGCAATTTTATTGCCGATTGTGAACATTTCGGAGAAATGATGTTTGGATTCGAACCTTTCAAAACCTGGCAAAAAGCCTTTAATATCAGGGCAGTAATGGTTGCTTCAGCTGAATCTGGTTCGCGGATTCCCGGTGATAAAGTTTATCCTTCAACAGCTTTATCTTCAAGCTATTATACCTTTGATAGTGAACGTTACTGCATGACCTATGATCACAAAACCCTGCGCGATTTTGCCGGTTTAACACCTTATGATCAGATTTATATTCTGGTGAATTCAGAGAAATACGGTGGCGGCGGAATTTATAATTTCTACAGTCTGAGTGCCAGCAAGAACAAGCTTTCTGGCGAAATTATCGTGCACGAATTCGGTCATGGTTTTGCCGGACTTGGAGATGAATATTTTGATTCATCCACTTCTTACAATGACTTTTACAATCCAATGGTTGAACCTTGGGAACCCAACCTTACAACAATGGTAGATTTCGAATCGAAATGGAAGCAATTTCTGTCTGATTCTGTTCCTGTTCCAACACCTTCAACAAAGAAATACAGTGAGGCGATTGGTGTTTTTGAAGGAGGCGGATATGTGGCCAAAGGCGTTTACCGGCCGCGTCAGGACTGTTTGATGCATACTTTCAAAGGCCATACTTTTTGTGCTGTTTGTGAGGACGCCATCATAAAGATGATACGCTTCTATACTGAATAGCATTATCAGCTATAATATATTGATTTTAAATTGATTAAAATCCATTCAGACCTATTGTCCGAAACAGAATTTTGTTATCTTTGCGTTCTAATGTTAAGAAATTCACAATAAAAAGAAACCAAATATATCTGCTTAACTATATGAAGATTACCAAGTTAGACCATATGTTGGAAGTGCTGAAAAGCAGCCCAAAAAAGAGATTGGTTTGTGCTTTTGCAAACGACGAACATTCGATCAGTGCCGTGAATATGGCCATTGATCTGGGCCTTGTTGAAGGAACCCTTGTAGGTGACAGCGCTCAGATTGAGAAAGTATGTGCCGAACACAAAATTGATTTGAAAAAATTCAAAGTCGTGCATGAGCCCGACGAAATGAAAGCAGCATACAAAGCTGTAGAACTGATCAATGCCGGTGAAGGAAATCTTCTTATGAAAGGTTTGGTGAGCACAGATAAGTATATGCGTGCTATTCTCGACAAGGAGAGAGGACTTATGCCGAAAGGAGCCATCCTCAGTCATGTAACAGTTGTTGAAAATCCAAATTATCATAAGTTGTTGATTGTAGGTGATGTAGCTATTCTTCCTGCCCCTGAACTGCATGAAAAAGTTGCCATCACAAACTACCTCATCCACACAGCGCATGCTTTAGGGATCGAAAAACCCAAAGTAGCCATTATCGGTGCTTCTGAACAGGTTTCAGGCAAAATCCCTTCAAGCATGGACGCAGCCGTTATTTCCAAAATGGCCGATCGTGGCCAGATCAAAGGTGCTTATGTTGATGGCCCATTATCGCTCGACGCTGCTATTGACAAGGAAAGTGCAGAGATCAAGAAAATTGGCGGACATGTTGCCGGTGATGCAGATTGTCTGGTATTTCCAAACATCGAAGCTGGTAATGTTTTCTATAAAATGAACACAAAACTCGCCCTTGGTGAAGTTGGGGCAATGGTTGTAGGTGCGCGCGTTCCAGCTGTATTATCATCCCGTGGCGACAGCACACAGACAAAATTATATTCGATCGCACTGGCGGCACTTACTGCTCCCTGATAAATAATCAAAGATCAAGCATTCTATTATGGGTATCTCCGAAGAAATTCGCATACTGACCATCAACCCGGGCTCGACTTCCACCAAGTTTGGTGTTTTTTCGGGAACTGACCCACTGTATATCAAGACCATCCGGCACACGAATGAAGAACTCGAACCTTTTCAAAAGATCACGGATGAGTTCCATTTTCGCAAAGAACTGATTCTGGCCCAGTTACGGGAAGCCGAAATTGACCTCAACCAAATCAGGGCAGTTGTTGGACGTGGTGGTTTGCTCAAACCAATTGAATCTGGTGTGTATGCAGTAAACGACGCAATGATTCGCGATCTGCGCAACAGCCCTTTGGGTGAACACGCCAGCAATCTTGGTGGACTTATTGCCCACGACATTGCCTCTTCATT
Source organism: uncultured Lentimicrobiaceae bacterium (assembly GCA_964627945.1). Classification (GTDB taxonomy): domain Bacteria; phylum Bacteroidota; class Bacteroidia; order Bacteroidales; family F082; genus CAJBPB01. The sequence continues at coordinate 17,856 of CAZVKW010000005.1, read as the reverse complement.
GCCTGATGCACTGGCTCTGATTGCCAATCCGGTTGTGGTTGACGAACTCGAAGATATTGCCCGCATTTCAGGGCATCCGCTTTTGCCCCGAATTTCCATTTTTCATGCGCTGAACCAAAAGGCCGTTGCCCGGCAGCATGCCAAATCAATCATGCGGAAATACGAAGAAATGAATCTGATCGTGGTCCATCTTGGTGGTGGAATTACGGTTGGTGCGCATCAGCAGGGCCGGGTTGTGGATGTTAACCAGGGACTTGATGGTGATGGTCCGTTCTCACCCGAACGAAGCGGAACACTTCCGGTAGGTGCTTTGATAAAGCTCTGTTTCAGTGGCAAATACACCGAAAAAGAACTTCTGAAAATGAACAAAGGTGAAGGTGGGTTGGTAGCATATCTTGGCACAAACAGTGCTTATGAAGTGGAAAAACGCATCCAGAATGGTGACGAATATGCCCGACTGATTTATAATGCTATGGCTTATCAGGTAGCAAAGGAAATCGGTTCAATGGCCACTGTCCTCCGTTTTCAGGTTGATGGAATCCTTATTACCGGCGGAATCGCACATGATAAATATTTCGTGAATCAGGTGATCGAAAGGGTTCATCGTATTGCACCAGTTCATGTATATCCTGGTGAAGATGAGCTAAAGGCCCTTGCCATGAATGGTCTGCGTGTGCTTACCCACGAAACCGAGCCCAAAATATACGTCTAAGCCGGCACATAACTGATTTATTTTGTCTTCAGATTAAGGTAAAATTCTAATTTATCTAGAACAGAAATGCTGAGCTTTTTCTGAAGAAGTTGTGCAACAAACGCACTCATTATCAGCGATAAAGACTGATAATGGAGAAAAATATCCTAAAAAGCAGGTTTTTTTTGCAACATATCGCTAAAACTGTTGGCAGGCTTGAGATTTTATTTATTTTTGAGCGCTTGAATCATTCAATAACATTCACAAAACCAATATTTATGAAAAAAACTTTTACTCTATTGTTGCTAGTAGTTCTGACAACGCTTGCCGGCCTTCAATGGGTCATCAGCAGTGATGAAAAATCAGAACGTGAACGCCGCAGCATGGTCGACACACGCATTGATAACAACGGTTATTACAAGCGTCTGGCCGAACAAGGGCTTTATACCCTGAATCCTGAAGTTCGCGTAGCGCCTGCCGTTTACACTGGCAGTAAAATCAAGGCCTTTTCGGTAGTTACTGAAGACTCACCGGATATTGCCGTAACTGAAATTAACTCAACACAGAGTGAAAATTCCATTTTCGTCAGTCCACTCGACAATATGGTTGTGTTGAATTCGAACAACTCCACACAAAATCCTGTTGGAAACCTTTATGGTGCCAACGATTTCTACACATTTAACGGTACTGAAACCTGGGAAGGTGAAGTACAAGGTGCAGGTGGAGGCAATTCGGGCGACCCCGGAACAGCAATCGGACGGAATGGCCGCTGGTATGTGAACTATATTGCAAACTCATACGGTCAGGGAGTATCTTATTCTGATGATCAGGGACAAAACTGGACAGTTAAAACCGTATCACCAAATCCGGGTGATATGGCCGATAAAAACCATTTCTGGATTGATAACAGTGTAACCAGCCCTTACGAAGGCAATTTGTATTGCGCCTGGACCGACTTTGGAGGACCTTATGATGCTGAAATCGCAGTTTCATACTCTTCAGATGACGGATTAACTTGGTCAAGCCGCGTTCCAATCAGTACAGCTGTGAATGCAGGCAGTCATAATCAAGGAGTTAACTTAAGCACAGGACCTAATGGCGAAGTGTATGCTGTTTGGGCTATCTACAACAGCTGGCCTTCTGACGAAGGAGCTATTGGTTTTTCGCGTTCACTCGATGGTGGTGCAACCTGGGAACCAGCCGTTAGAATTATCAGCAATATCCGTGGTATCCGTACTTCTGAAACCAGCAAAAATCACCGTGTGAATTCATTCCCGGTTATGGCAACAGACATTTCCGGAGGAACATATAACGGCAATATGTATGTTACATGGTCAAATATGGGAACTCCAGGTGTTAACAATGCTGCTGATGGGATTGATGTTTATATGAT